>NVRZ01000168.1 GCA_002401055.1 Bacteroidota bacterium | reverse complement strand
GCCTGTGCTTCGCGCTCTGGATCAACCGCAGTGGCGCGGGTCTCGTTCCAAATCTCTTCGCCGGCTTCTTCCAGTGTGATTATAGCTGTAGAAAAATATAGACAGGACAACTCCTTGTCGAAGGTATATTACAATATAGAGACAAAGTGTATGCCTGGAGGGGATGCTATCTTTCATCCTAAACCCAAAGAGTTTGTGGATTTATTGGTTGCGGTTATTAAAGAAGGCAACATTGCAGATGTTACTACGATCCAATCATTTGATCCACGAACATTGATTGTTGCACATGAGGACTACCCAGATATATCTTTGGCCTTCCTCATTGCAGAAAGTAAAGAGTACGAAGATAATCTGAGATTATTAGGCTTCCTTCCAGAGATATACAGCCCGAATTTCTTTTTGGTTGATGCAGAGCTAATGAACTTTGCTGCTGAGAATAACATGAAGGTTATTCCATGGACTGTCAATGATAAAGGGTCTATGATGGAGTTGTTGGATTTAGGAGTCGATGGACTCATTACAGATTATCCTAACTTAGCCAGCGACTTGCTCAAACAGAAAGGCTATACCCGATTGTAATTTATTGAGGACCGCTAAAATGGTAGGCCTTAGGCTGCACAAATGCTCGGATACCAATATGCGATAATGTGGAGCCAATTCCAGAATTGCCCCTACCTGACCAGGGTAAATTTGCACTTACTCGATCACAACAATTCCAATAAACGGAACCGGTATTCATCTTTTTCATTATAGATTCTGCACGATTCTGATCGCTAGTATATACAGAAGCGGTTAAGCCGTAAACGGTATCTTGCATAAGGGAAATGGCTTCATCGTCATTAGAGACGGATTGAATTCCTATAACTGGGCCAAAAGACTCCTCTTTCATAACACTCATCTCATGCGATACACTTGATAATACGGTTGGCTCAAAATAGTAACCGTTTCTCCCCATGATGTTTCCTCCTGTTTTTAATACACCGCCTTTTTGAACTGCGTCTGCAACTTGAGATTTTAGGTATTCAAGCTGCGGCTTTCTTGCTAAAGGTCCAATGAATACACCAGCTTCAGAGGGGTTGCCAATTCGGTACAATTCAACTTCCTTCACATAAGCCTTGGTGAATTGTTCGACTATTTTCTCATGAACATAGATTCGTTCCACCGAGCAACAGCTTTGTCCGGCGTTGTAAAACGCTCCCTCTGCCGCAGCCCGAGCAACGTCTTGAATACTTTCCACATCTTCGGCAACATATAGAGGATCTTTGCCACCTAGTTCCATTTGACAGGGAACCATTTTTTTGGCTACCCTTTCATAGATGTATTTGCCAGTATTGTAAGAACCGGTAAAGAAATAACCATCCAAAGGTAAATCCAGTAAAGTCTCCCCCGCATCTTTATCTCCAATTACGGTTCGAAAGATGTTTTCAGGAATTCTCGCTTCATGCATAAGTCGCTGAATCTCTAACCCGGTAAGGGAGGTGATCTCGGATGGCTTGTATAAAACCGCGTTGCCTCCAATCAAGGCTGGGATGAAAACGTTGACTCCAACCAGGTAAGGATAATTCCAAGCAGAAATATTGGCGATAACACCTAGTGGTTCATATCTAATCTCTTCCCGGAAATTATCTTCCGTATGAACTACCTCAGGCTCTAACCACTTCTCAGAGTTTTCCAGAAAGAATTTGATTCTCTTTCTTGCCCCAATTATTTCACCAACAGATTGCGCCAGTGGCTTACCCATTTCCTTGGTTAGTGTAGCGGCCAGTTTATCGATGTTCTCTTTTAATAGATAGCTGAACCTATTTATCAATTCAAGACGATCTAATAATGTCTTTTCTTGCCATTCTGTCTGGCCTTTGGTAAGCAATTCAAACTTAGCTTGAATGTCATCTTGGCTATCTTTGGCTAAGGTGGTAATTACATCTTCCGTTGCCGGGTTTATTATTTCCATCTAACAAAAATCTAAAAACAAGTGATAAATTGAATTTGCCTCAATGACACGCTCTTTTGAGTTGTACAAAAATTCTGGATGCCACTGCACGCCCATAACCTTACCAAGCTCGCATTTATTCCACGCAAATGCCTCGATGATTTGATCATCCATTGACTCGGCCAATATATCAAGGTTATTTCCCAAATCCTTCACACCCTGATGATGAACTGAATTGACTATGGGAAACTTTTCATCGGCATATAATTCGGCCAATATACCTGATGAAATTATTTTTATTTCATGATTTAATTGATCATAGAGCTCAGCGTCTCGGTGAACAATTGACTCTGCTAGCTGTGTATTTATATCTTGATAGAGCGTTCCTCCAAAGTGAACATTCATCAACTGAAATCCTCTGCAAATGCCAAATACTGGTTTATTATTATCAATGGCGTAGTTCATGATTTTTAGCTCATAGGCATCACGAACTGGGTCTCCTTTCCATTTTCCGTCCTCAATAGGCTCTTCTCCATAAGTTTTAGGGGCGATATCCGTCCCTCCTTGAAAAACAAAACCGTCCAGTTCTGATATGAATTGATTCAACTCTTTGTCCTCAAGATCAGGTATTAAGATTGGCATAGCTCCAGCTTGGGATAGATACCTACCCATATCTTTCTCCAGATAGCACAGGGTTTTCTTACCGAATACCAATCGTTCTGGTTCGGGGTACATGAATGCTGATGCTACGCCTATTTTTTTCATAGTACGGTTACGTCATTGAGACCCCCTGTTTGCTCGCTTACCTACCTGCCGGTAAGACACGAGATCAAACTGTCCCCCTATAAGGGGACGGCGAACTTTTTTGCTGAAGGCAAAATAAGTAAGCAGGGGGTCGCAATGATGGTTAGATAAGAGATTCATAAATTCTTTTAAAATCCTCCCGCTTTACTCCAATTGGATTGCTCGGGTGACAAAAATCCTTAATCGCCAGGTCTGATAATTCTTCTATATGCTCTTTGGTTAACCCTTGGCTTCCTAAATTATCCGGTATGTTAACCGCTGACCTAAGCTCATTAAGCGCATTGATCACTCCTGTTGGTGATTGGTCCTTTAAATCCATTGCCTGAGCTATCTTGCTAAATTTTTGCTCTTGCCCAGGAATGTTAAACTCCAGGCCTTTACTGATAGATATCGCATTGGCCAGTCCATGGTGCATATCAACCAATGAAGAAAGAGGGTGTGCAAGTGAGTGCACTATACCCAGACCTTTTTGAAAGGCAATAGCGCCCATAAGAGAGCCAATCAACATCTTCGCTCTGGAATCTTCATCTGGTTTGTTAGTTGCTGTTTCAAGAGAAGCCTTTATCAATCGAATTCCCTCCAACGCAATACCGTCACAAAGTGGGTTGAATCCTTTAGCGAGATATGCTTCCATGTTATGTGTGAGCGCATCCATGCCCGTTGCCGCAGTTATCTTTGCCGGGAGTTCATAAGTCAATTCAGGATCTGCGAAGACCATTTTTGCCAGTAGAGTGGGGTGGAACAAAATTCGCTTTTTCTTGGTTTCATCTTCAGATATGATGGCGCTCCTACCCACTTCACTACCAGTTCCTGCGGTGGTTGGTATAGTTATAAAATGAGGAATTGGTTCAGTAACGTATTTATCTCCACCAATTAAATCGTCATAATCAAAAAGATCTCGTTTGTTGTTTGCGCCTAGGGCGATAGCGCGTGCTACGTCCATTCCAGCTCCACCACCAATCCCTATAATTGAATCGCAGGAGGCTGCTTCATAACGTTCAATTCCCAGTGTTACATCCGATTTTACCGGATTGGGATGAATCTCTGAAAAAATAGTTGGATTGAGATTGGCATGCTTTAAATTCTCAATTATGGACTTGAAAAAATCGAGGTCAGCAACATTTGCATCAGTAGCAATAAGTGGTGCAGAAAGGTTATGTGACTTTAAGTAAGCACTTAATTCTTTTACAGCACCAGCGCCAAACCTTACATCAGTTGGAAAGCTGAACGAATATATTTGACTTGTGTCCAATGTCTAGATGATTTCAAAGTACCGTTTGAGCTCCCAATTGCTGATGGCAGTCTTGCTTTTTTTCTTCACTTGTTTATTATAAGTACGGTACTCCCATTCTCGTGTAATCAAAAAATGGTCTACAAATTCACTACCAAACAACTCATTGGCGAGCTTTGATTTTCGCATGGCTTTGGTGGCTTCCTCCAGAGAGGTTGGGAGCTTGCCATATTTAAATTCTCGGTATCCGTTGCCAACCGTATTCGGTTGTTTCAGCTTCATCTTGTTTTTAATGCCGTAAAGCCCGCTGGCCAGACTGGCAGCCATAGTTATATATGGATTTGTATCTGAACCAGGTACACGCGTTTCAAGTCTCGCTGCCTTACTGCTTCCTGTGAGTACACGAAGCGCTGTAGTTCGGTTATCCATGCCCCAAGTGAGAGTTGTCGGTGCCCAGGCTCCTTCTACCAGTCTTTTAAAACTGTTGATAGTGGGAGCAAACATGGGCAGAATATGTGGTAGGCAGTGCAATTGACCTGCAACATAACTTTTCATAAGCTCGCTCATGCCGTTCTTATTTGATTTATTGTAGAAGAGGTTGCTTGATTTGTTCTTGTTCCACAGACTTTGATGTACATGACCGCTACATCCAGGAAGATCTTTACTCCATTTGGACATAAAAGTGGCTACTACCTTGTGTCGGTACGCAATTTCTTTCACACCTGTTTTAAAAAGCGTGGCGCGGTCAGCAGCTTCAAGAATTTCAGAATACAAGATAGCGGCTTCGTAAACGCCGGGACCCGTCTCAGTATGCAGCCCTTCCAGAGGAATGTCGTAGGAATTCAACCAGTCAAAGAGGTTACTGAAAAAAGTTGGTCTCTGTTTTTCATTTTTATTTGAGGCTCCTTTACTTTTTTGCTTGGCTGGAATTTCTAAAATTGGAAATGAGGAACGAAGGATGGAGTAACCAAACATTCCAGGAGTCAAGGGTCTCATGTTCTTGAAATTTTTTCTGTACAGTGACTGCGGGGTTTCCTTAAAATTGAACCACTCAAACTCCTGCGAAAAGAAAGGGATATAGCCTGCATCTCTGGATTCTCTGTCTATCTTTCTTAACAGATTTCTCGGGCATATACCAAGTGGAACATCCTTTTCATCCCTGAAATCACCAAGAAAGAAAGGAATATCATTGTCCCAAGGCACTTGTCTAAAAGTATTTAGATCAATCTTTGCATTGACATCAGGAAAACCCGTATGCCATCCTGTAATCTTTGACTTGTCATATAACTCGTCAGCCATGTCCCAACCAAAGACTACATCGCAAAATCCAAACCCATTATCCAGAATTCCTAAAAATTTGTCCTTAGACATGACCTTACCCCTCAGGATGCCATCGATATCTGCTATAGCGACCTTTACTTTTTGCCCAGGGTATGAGTTAACCTTTTTTAATATTTGTTCTTTGGTCATGAAAATTATTTTTTAGCGATAAAGCGAAACCAAACATAACTCAAACCGATAATCCCGAAATAGATAATGGCCAGCTTAACGTTGTAAATGCTTATTGCAACCAGACAAACGCTTGAGATTAACAAAGCTACTGCTGGAAACACAGGATACATGGGCACCTTAAATGGTCTTTCCATATCTGGTTCTTTGCTTCGCAATGCAAAGAGTGAGATCATTGCAATGATATAAAGGGTTAAGGCACCAAAGCAGGCAATGGTGATTATGTCACCCGTTTTACCAGTAAGTAAAGCGATGATACCAATACCCATGTTCACCAAAAGCGCTTTTGACGGGGTCTTGAATCTGTTGTGAACATCTCCTAGTTGTTTCGGAGCATATCCGGTTCTTCCAAATTGAAAGGTTACCCTTCCCGCTGCTAGGATTATTCCATGAAATGAGGCTACCAATCCGAAGAGAGCGATGACTGAAATGATTTTATAAAAAATGTGGCCGCTGCCCACCGTATTGGCAACAGCAAGGGGCAAGGGCGAATCTGATGGAGTAGGGCTACCCTCAGGGTAAACAACACCCTCCCATCCAGCCACGCCAACAGAGCTGGAGAACGTAAATATGCACAGTACAACCAGTGTCACAATAGCGGATCCGAATCCAATCATTACGTTTCTCTGTGGATTTATGGTCTCTTCTGCTACGTTAGCCACGCCTTCAATGGCCAGGAAGAACCAGATGGCAAAGGGTATTGCAGCAAAAACACCAGCGTATCCATTTGGCAGTGCGTTGATTGTAAGGTTTTCCATCTCGAAATGGGGCAACGTAATGCCAGCAAACAAAATGAGGCCTATTACGGCGACAACCGTTACGAATAATTCAAACATGGCGGCCATCTCAACACCATATATATTCAGGCCAGTAAATATGAAATACGCGATAATGGCTATTGCCAAAACCGGAATACTGGGCATAAATATGTTCAGGTAGGCTCCAATCGCAAATGCGATTGCAGGTGGCGCGAAGGTGAATTCTATTATCTGGGCCATGCCTCCTATAAATCCCCATTCTTTGCCCAATGCACGGGTGGCGTAATCAAAGAGTCCACCTGCTTTAGGAATTGCACAGGCCAACTCCGTGTACCCAAAAGTGAAAGTGACGTACATGATGATCACGAAGAAGGTGGCGATTGCAAGGCCAAGGGTTCCACCTTCGGCGAGGCCCAGGTTCCAACCGAAGTAGTTACCCGAAATCACGTAGCCAACGCCCAGTCCCCAAAGCATGATGGGCCCAAGGGTTCTCTTTAATTCTCCAGATTCAGAGCCGGGATTTTCCATATTCTGTAAAAACTGGTCTAGTATTTTTCGTTTTTAAGCTTTATTCTTTTTTGAATTGAATAATAATTATCGGCCAGATTGTCCGATCGTATTCTTCCACCAATTGAATATATAGTCCATTTAAAACTTCTTTTGTATAACCTTTTGCAACTTTTTTAAGATCCACAAATGTCTCAACATTGATTTTATATT
>NVRZ01000167.1 GCA_002401055.1 Bacteroidota bacterium | reverse complement strand
CGACTTATCCAATAATACAATTATAACATCTATTGGTGGATTTGACAGGCCTCATGGCTTAGATATCACCAGAGACGGTAGTATGGTTTGGGTGGCGGATTATTGGAATGATAGAATTGTAGGAATTGATGTAAGTTCCAATACAATTACCAGCGTTATAGCAGATTCTAGATTAGATGATGCCACGGGGATAGCACTTTCTCAGGATGGGAATTTTGCATATGTTACCAGATCGTGGAATACAATATCTCTTCTAATTGTAGATCTTCAGTCAGGTACAATTCTTACAGATTTTAGTCTTCCAGGAGGTAATTCTCAAGATATTGCCACTTCAAAAAATGGAATTCCCTGGCTAAGCGCATCTCCCTCCTCAGGAACTGTCGCTGCAGGAGATAGCACGGTAATTATTGCTACAGCAAACGGCTTAGGATTAAATTCTGGAACATACACTGGTAACATTATTATAAGCTCTAACGATCCCAATTCGCCGCAATCTATACCTGTCGTATTCACTATAATCGGTGCACCTATTCTTGACCTATCAACAAATTGCATTGCCCTGGACACAACCATGATTACAGCCACCAGCACATCCCCACTTTGGTTCTACAATAATGGATGTGACACCTTGTTTATAACGAGTATAAGCAACAGTACTCCCGAATTTGCAGGAGACACCAATCAGATGGTAATTCCACCATATGATTCGTTGCTACTTACCACATTCTTTTCGCCCACCACAACTGGGGCATTCGTTGACACGATATTGGTGCTCAGTAACGATGTAGATACGTCAATTTGTCTCTCAGGTTTTGCGATACCCGCACCAATTATTTCTACGAATCCGGATTCACTGAATATAACGATTAATAGTTGCTGTGATTCAATGACAGTACCCGTAACAATTTATAATACCGGAGGTGGAGACCTTACCATTGATGTGAGCGCAATAGGCGTAGGAACGTCAATATTTTATGATGGATTTGAATCCGGAAATATTTCAACATGGGTGGACGAAGGTGGAGCTTACACGAAGCAGGTTGTTTCTGGATCTGCAGCAAATGGGAATTTCAATGTTGAGTTTCCAGGAAGCGTTAGTGGCCACCTTCAAGGTATAAGCCATACTTTCACTTCTAGCATACCAGATAGAATATCCTGGTACATGAAATCCTCAACAACATCCAATTATGGAGGGTTTGTGGTTATTGGTGACAATCCAACCGGCGCTACGAACGGTATTATCTACATGTACCAAAACACAGGTGGATCCTACTACGTTAATACAAGAAATTTAGGTTCTTACATCGCAAATCAATGGCATTATATTGAGCTAAGGAACATCAACTTTACCGCTAAAACCTATGATTTTTACATAGATGGGGTGTTGCTAGCTGGCAGTGAGCCTTTTAGAAATAACACTGTTTCTGTTGTTAATGAAGTACACCTGTATGGATGGAGCAGTAGTGACATTACCTCATTTGATGATATTACGATAGGTGAGATACCTACAACCTGGCTGAATACTAGCATTGGTATGGATACCGTTGTTCCAGGTGATTCAACCATTGTTAATGTGAGCTTTAATAGTTGTGGAATAAACTCTGGTACCTATACTGGAGATATTATAATCAGCTCCAATGATCCTCAAACTCCTGAAGATACTGTATCGGTTACTTTCACTATTAACGGAACACCTGATATTGATATTTCCCCAAATTGCCTTGACTTTGATACAATTATGGAGTTCACTTCGGCGGCGCAAATATTTACAATATATAATACTGGTTGTGATACATTATTCATAACCGATGGCAACAACAACCTTTCAGAATACACACTTAGCGACACCTCAGGTTATCTTGTTCCTGGAGATTCGGCAATTGTAACCGTCACTTTTAGTCCGCTAAACTCTGGTACATACATGGACACAATAAGGGTTCTTTCCAATGGAGGCGATACGACCATTTGTCTTGTAGGTGTGGCTTTGGAAAGCCCAACTCTCTCCACCAACCCGGATTCTTTAAGCATTACTATCAACAGCTGCTGTGATTCAACTACTGTACCGATTACCTTGTACAACACTGGAAATGTTGATTTAACGGTTGATGTGAGTTCAATAGGTCTTGGAGGTGGATCAATATTTTACGATGGGTTTGAATCAGGAAATATTTCTACTTGGGTTAATGAATTTGGCGCATACACCAAGCAAGTGGTTTCTGGGTCAGCGGCAAATGGAAACTATAATGTAGAATTCCCTAGTAGTACTTCTAACCATCTAGATGGTATAAGCCATACCTTCCCATCAAGCACACCTGATAGAATTTCCTGGTATATGAAGTCCTCTACCACTTCTAGTTATGGCGGGTTTGTGGTTATCGGCGACAATCCAACGGGGGCTACAAATGGTATTATTTATATGTTCCAGAATACATCTGGAGCTTATTATTTAAATACCAGGACTATAGGTTCATATGCAGCCAATCAATGGTACTACGTAGAGCTTAGAAACATCAATTTCACTGCGAAAACATATGATATTTACATAGACGGGGTACTGCTGGCTGGAAATGAACCATTCAGAAATAATGCGGTTTCGGTGGTCAACGAGATTCACCTTTATGGATGGGGAAGCAGCGATATTACCTCCTTTGATGACATAACAATTGGTGGAGCTCCTGTTTCATGGATAAGTACCAGTATTGGTCTGGATACAATTGCACCTGGTGATTCAACGGTAGTAAACGTAGGATTTAATAGCTGTGGGCTAAATACAGGGACTTACCTTGGAAGTATAATTATTGTCTCTAATGATCCGCAAAACAACCCTGATACAATTCCTACAACTTTCATTGTAAACGGTACTCCTGACCTTGATGTATCAGTTAGTTGTCTGGATTTTGATACTATCATGGAGTTTAACACTGCGACTGACAGTTTCACTATTTATAATACAGGATGTGATACGCTTTTTATTACAGATGGGAACAATAATTTAGTTGAGTATACGCTCAGTGATACTGCCGGATTTGTTCTGCCAGGAGACTCGGCCATTGTTACAGTTACATTCTCGCCCATAAATTCAGGAACTTATGCTGATACAATAACCATACTTACTGACGCTGGTGATACAACAATATGCTTGATAGGAGTAGCACTTGAAAGTCCAACGATCAGTACAAATCCGGATGCAATAGACACTACAATTATTGGCTGCTGCGACACGGTCGTTATTCCGTACACAGTTTACAACACTGGAAATGCTGATCTTATTTATACACCGTTTTTGCCAGGTTATGACTCAACCAGTAATATTGTATTCACCTTAGGTGGACAGGCTACAACACATACCTTTAATAACATTTCGGGAGCATCGAACGACTCACTATATCTTACAATAACTATACGGGGTGATCTCAACTCTACTGGCGAATATACCGACTTGTACATCGAAGGCACTTTTATTCAACGGCTCAACCCTACCACAACTTGCGCCGACTGGGTTTATAATTTTGTTTTTGGAGGAGCACAGCTAGCAGCATGGTTAAGTGATGGCATTCTTTCAGTCGTACTTGACAACAGTTCAAGCGTAAGTGGTAGTATCTGCTCCACAAGGTTTCATCGTGTAAGGGCAGTTATTCCTCCACCTACCTGGCTAATCATTACTTCTTCCACTGATACTATCGCACCTGGAGATTCTACGGTATATAATGCGATCATTAGCTCTTGTGGTTTAAATACCGGATTGTACTCAACCTTCATCGGATTTACATCGAATGATCCTCTTCAACCTGTTGATTCATTACCTGTAACATTGGAAGTTTTTGGAAATCCAATAATTTCATTATCTGACACTTGCCTTTACCTGGATTCAATTATTGAGTTCACAACAAGTGTAGATTCATTTACAATCTTTAATACTGGCTGTGACACATTGTTTATTAGTGATGCAAATCATAACCTTGCGGAATACACATTAAGTGATACGGCTGGGGTAATTCTTCCCGGGGATAGTTCAGTTATTCTGGTAACATTTGCGCCACTATCTGCTGGGTTCTACCAGGATACGGTTACTATTTTCAATAACGATACTGTTTTACAGCTTTGTCTATACGGGTATGGCATACCCAGACCCACCATCTCCACATCTGAGGATACCATTGATGTAACGCTAACAAACTGCTGCGACTCAACGCTTTATCCTCTAACCATATACAATTCGGGTGGAAGTGATCTTTATTATGATATTCCTAGCTGTAGCAACACCGGTCTAGATACTATCTTAAGTAGGATCAATATGAACTTTGGGATTGTAAACAGCGCAGTTCCTAATAGATATAACTTCAGTGATGGAATCACTGGTACAAATATCAATGATGGTGGTAATGACATGTATGATGGAGGTAACTATCTAAATACGAATTTTGGAAGTTCAATTCCATATTCGGATAATGTGATTATAAGTGATGCAAGATTAGGTGCAACTGGAAGATATTTCACGCGCAAGTATTCTGGCCTCTTTGTTTTTGCAGCGGATATAGATGCTGTTACCTACTTTGAACTCACTGGTAACTTAGGTGCAGATGGTTCAGGGTCAGCTGATGCAACTACACTTACTTCGGTAAGTTGTGCTAGCACTTACAGAGGGTTTGTAAAGCGCGTGTATGGAACTACTGATCCATCAGTCAATCACTTGATTATTGTTAAGGACGACCCTTCCTTGTCTTACACTTGGACTACAAATACAAACAGTGACCAGCACAGAGTATCCAATCTGAACGTGATGCCGAATGTCCGGATATATTACTTGCTGTATGCCTCAGCTAACGGTGGATACATAGACGATACGCAAACACAAAACATTATGGATCAGTTCCTCAGTGCTATCCTATCTGGAACAAGTTGGGAGATGGCACCCACCGCTGATACGATTGCGCCTGGAGACTCCTCCATTGTGAATATCAACTTCAAAAGTTGCGGACTGGTAAATGGAACATATTCAGACAATATTATAATTTATTCAAATGACCCTAACACTCCAGTAGACACTGTATTCGCTACACTTACCCTAGACGGGCCACCTGAAATTGTTCTTTCAGATAGCTGTTTGTACATGGACACGCTAATCGAGTTTAATACGAGAATAGATTCATTTACAATTACTAACAATGGATGCACAACACTGGTTGTAAGCGATATGAACAATTCGCTACCAGCGTATTCTTTGAGTGATACTGCCGCATCCTTAGCTCCCGGCGATTCTATAACCGTTGTTGTAACCTTTGCGCCTGTAGCTCCTGGTAATTATATCGACACAATTTTCATCTTAAACAATGATACGTTGGTTGGGGTGTGTCTATCGGGATACGTTATTCCAAGGCCCATTATTTCTGCAAATCCAGATTCAATTAATATTACAATTACAACTTGTGATGATTCCGTAGTTGTACCAGTGACTGTCTATAATACTGGGGGAAGCGATCTGATCTTTAATATTGACACGGCAGGATACTATGCAAATTTTGACGGCTTTGGAGATTATGTTGATGTACCATATAACAGCAGTTTGGACCTTCCAACTCAGCTTACTTTGGAATGTTGGATGTATATTAACTCTATTAACCAAACTTTTAAAGGGGTTATTGGAAAAGCCACCGGATTTCCTGGGAGAAACTATACAATGTGGGTAACCAACACCAATTTCATACACTTTACCTATGATAACGTATCATCTACGCAGGTGGCTGCAAATACACCTGCAGGCTCCGTTAATTTGGGTCAATGGCATCATGTCGCATGTGTTCTTGATGTTGGTTCAAACCTGATGAGGGTTTATATAGACGGAGTAATTCAAGTCGACGGAACACCGAACGGCAGCGCCTTAACTAATCCTGGTGGAGATTTTAAAATGGCCCGAAACCCAGGTGCATTTGGTAACTATTTTGATGGACGCCTTGACGAAGTCCGTATTTGGAACTATGCGCGAACTCAGTCCCAAATTCAAGGTGCAATGAACCAGCGGTTGTTAGGTAATGAAGCCGGACTGGTTGGCTATTGGAACTTTGATGACCAAACTGCGGATGACGTAGCTCCACTTGGAAATGATGGCGTCTTTTTCGGAAATGCCACAACACTCTCCGGAAATCCCTATCCCATTTGGAATGAGTTATCCCTTATTAATGATACGGTTGTAACTGGAGATTCTTCTTTGATCAACGTTACAATTTCAACGGCAAGTCTAGCAATAGGAACATATAATAACTCTATTATAATAAATAATAATGACCCCTTAAACGACCCACTTATCATTCCAATAATCTTAGATTATACTGGCCTTGCGGAGGTTGATTTGTCTGACTCATGTCTGAATTTTGATACGATATTCCAGTTTTCCACTACCCTGGATAGCTTATATGTTAGAAACAACGGTTGCGATACATTGTTTGTTACCAGCATAACAACATCTTCATCTGAATTCACGCCCGATACAACTTCAATTACAATTCTCCCAGGAGATTCCAGCCTAGTGCAAGTAACCTTTGCTCCTACTGGTATTGGTGTATACTCTGAAACGTTGACAGTATTTAATAGCGTTAGTGACACGACCATATGTCTTACTGGATATGCTTTAAGTCCTCCTATTATTACTTACGTACCGGATACTATTAAAGCGCTTATTACTACGTGTGATGATACTGTAAATATTCCGTTAACAATTTACAATTCCGGAACTGAAGACTTGATATTTAACGGTGTTGTTGCGCCAGGGTACAGCATGTCGGTAGATGGAGCTGACGACCACATTCCGTTGGGCACACCAGCAGAATTACAAATCACAGGTGATTTGACCATTGAAATGTGGGTTATGCCATCTAATTTCTCAGCACGGCGAAATCCTTATGCAAAGGCCTATGGCGGTGAAGGAACCATAACCCAAGAAACCAACGGGATTTTAAACTTTTACTAT
>NVRZ01000166.1 GCA_002401055.1 Bacteroidota bacterium | reverse complement strand
TTGGAGCTTCAAAAAGTAAGTAGTCAGCCGAAACCATCGTCTGACCTGCCCAGTTTTTATCTCCATTTATTCTATTGTGTACGCTCATAATAACCTCCTAAGCCTATTTGCCGAGTTCTTTTTTTACTTCTTTTGCAATTTTAATGAACTTTTCTAACTCTGCTGAATGCTGGTCACGGATAGTAGCCATAGCATCTTCATGTCCAGAAAGTCCACATATTGCAGCAGTATAACAATCAGTTTCAGATCTAACGATTTTTAATGCAACATTTGCATAATGACAATGAACACCAATAAAGATACATGCTTTAATATCATTATGCCAAATTGTTAAGTTTGGATGATTAGGATTAATCTCTACTTCTGGATCAATCTTAGGATATTTTGGTCTATAATCATACATTGGTATGAGTTTAGCACCTAAAACTTCTGCCATTTCTTTAATGAGTGGCGCTTTTTTCTTTGCTTCTTCATTCCACGCATATAAAACTTGTGGTCCAGGGAAGATTGTTGCATTTTCACTTGTTAACATTACTCTAGCAATTTCTCTCATTGCTACTTCTTCATCAACTATTTCCGTTAATAACAGTCCTTTTCCTTTTGGTGGTGTAATTAAACCATCATAAGTTGCAACTGGATACGGTGAATAGTAAGCTGGGCCTAAATTAGCCATTTTATCTCCTAAATATTACCTTGTGTAATTCTGGCGTGATGGCTATACGCTCACAATACATAAGGCAGTTGTTGGATGCCGTTGACAATAATAATGCAAATCGAATTTGTATTTATCAGGAAGAAAATGAACAAAAACTTATTGATATTGGTATTGAAGTTCATAAGTATAACACTACATGCCCATTTGTAGAGCGTGTTTGGAATAGAACTCAGCAGTTGGGTGATGAAAATTACTCGGTGATTATCCATGGGAAACACAATCATGAGGAAACGCGCGCAACCTTCTCGCATAGCCAGAAAAACGCACCTTCAATTATTGTGAAGAATCTTGCTGAGACAAAATATTTGGTGGATTTCATTGATGGCACAATGAAGAAAGATGAATTTATGAATTTATTTGAGGGTAAGTACTCTGAAGGTTTTGATCCTGACGTACATTTGACTAAGGTAGGGGTTGTCAACCAAACAACCATGCTTGCCACGGAAACGAATGAAATTGCACGCCTTATAAAAGAGGCTATAGCCAAGAAGTTTGGTGCTGATCGACTAAAGGAATACTTTGCAGATACACGTGATACTTTGTGCTATGCCACCAACGATAATCAACAGGCTACCTACAGTTTACTTCAGAGTAAAGCAGATTTCGCTATAGTAGTTGGTGGTTACAATAGTTCAAATACATCACATATTGTTGAGTTGTGTGAAGAAAAGTTACCGACCTACTATATCTCAACAGCAAATGAAATATTGGCAAAAAATATGATTCGCCATTACGATCATCATACAAGCAGTATGAAAACATCCAAGAACTTTCTTCCTGATAAGGATAAGGTTGAAGTTATATTAACAAGTGGCGCATCTTGCCCAGACGCAACTGTTGAGGACGTACTGCAGACAATCCTCTCCTTTTATGATGGGGTTAAACCAGTTGAGGATGTGCTGGCTGATTTCAACTAAGTTATAGCTGTAGTAATGATATTTTTTCCTTGGCAAGATCTATAGCTTTCTGTAGCTGTTGTTCTAAGTTTAGGTTGGTATTATCAAGTATGATTGCATCATCCGCTTGAACCAACGGGCTTTCTTTTCGATGCGTGTCCTCATAATCCCTTGAGTTTACGTTATCCCTTACCTCATCCATTGATACCTCTATTTTTTTCTCTCTCATTTCATTGTAACGCCTCATTACACGCGTCTCCATATCCGCAGTCATAAATAGCTTTAATTCCGCATCTGGAAATACAACCGTGCCGATATCACGGCCTTCCATTACTACCCCTTTTTCCTTGCCCATTTTCTGTTGAAGCTGTACCATCTTCTTCCTGATTTCAACTATTGTGCTAATTTGTGAAACCCGATTGGAAACATCCATTTCTCTGATTTGAGTTTCTACATTTTCACCATTTAAATGTATGGAAGACGCATTTGTGAGATCGTCTTGAATAAATGAAAGATTTATATCATCAAGTATTTTAATAATGGCATTTTCGTTTGCACCATTATCATCAATCAATTCGTTCCTCATACAAAATAGGGTTGCTGCACGGTACATGGCCCCTGTGTCAACATACTTGTAGTCGAGTCTTGATGCCAGCGATTTGGCCAAAGTGCTTTTCCCACAAGAGGAATAACCGTCTATCGCTATAGTGATTTTTTGAACAGCCATGTGCTTACTCCATAATAAATGGATAGACGTCTTTATTCTTTTTTGTATAAAAGGCTGACAAGTCTGTCCTGATCGTAAAGTGGTTCGAGCCGCCTGAAATGTGATATCCGGTCCGGGCGTAGCTTATGTGGAATTTCTTAATCTTAATTCCAAGGCCAACAGAAAATCCGGTGAACCCCTTTTTGCCAATGATCAGCATTTCCTTTCTTCGTCTGTAGTTGTATCCAAATCTGATTATCATAGCTCTAGTAATGATCAGTTCGACCCCAATAACCGTATGGCGCATGAACTTGTCGCTGCCACTTTTTAATGCCGTTCCGAATTTTTGCCAAGAAGTAGTATCCTCTGTTTCTGGCTCGAACAATGAGCTTGTTGCTGTTGGGTCTTCATACGTTAAATCCCATTTTTGAAGGTCATTAAAGTTAGCCATAAGTCGAAATGGAGCATGTTTTAGTTTGTGTGAGATTCCAAGTTGCCACTCAAATGGGAGAGGCTCCCTGTTTTGTTTTCTATATGGCTTTAGTTGGTATCCTATATTTTTTATCAGAACAGCAATCGTCAGATTTCTCTTTTTGTTATAATAGGTTCCGGCCAGATCCAATGCAATTCCCATCGAATGGTAATCAAAATGATAGGTAGAATTGATGAACTTTAAGTTTGCACCAACAAAAAAGGACGAGTCCAGATCGAGTTCCTTATCTGTAGCAAACTTAAATGAAGGTAGAATCTCTCTTCCCCAGCCAATGTTTATTATAAAATCCTGTGCGGTGAAGCTTCTTGTAATTTGACCAGTGGCATCTGCCTCCTGAAATGTACCATAATGGAGATAGTTAAGGCCTGCAGCAAAGCTCCCAACGTTCTTGTAAGTTTTGGAATATACGAATGAGGTGTACTTAATATCGGCGATGTAATCTATGAAACTCAAAACAAAGTGATTATCCATTTCAGGACTGAGTAAAGATGGGTTTTGCCAGGCAAGATCTACGTCATCATCTTTAATGGATATTGCATTTCCTCCTAAGGCCGCGATCCGAGCAGAGGTTATTAGGTTCAATGATTCGTACGTGTTGTTACCCCCTATTTGAGCGGTGGAGGTAAAAAAAGTGACCGATAAGAGTAGCCAAATAAGTAATCTGAAAATATTCCGATTCATTGCGTGCATCGTGCTTGTCAGCTATAAACTCAATTCACTGGTAATTGTTGTACATGGTAAATTTGTCTTGTGAATATCGGGGAGGTAAATTACGCAATGCTCGCCTGGTCCCTGATTTTTCCTTAGTTATAATGCTTAGCAGTTTAACTATTTGTTATCAATTGATGCTCTGTTTTCACCAATCTTTCAGCTAGAAAACCAGATGAATATTCTGCATATCCACCTGAGAAACATGCGTTTTTCGGTTTATTAATGCGGCACAGGGAAAAACAAAAAAAATTGTAGTTTTGTTTCCCTTGAAATGAACCTCGTTAATTAACAAATCTATGAAAATTGGTATCAAAATAGGTCTATGGGTTGTTGTGGGCGTTTTGTCTTTTTTGGTTTATCAAAGCATTGCCGGTAAAATTGAATTTGAAGAGCGAACCTTTCAGAGGCGAAGCGTGGTTATTCAAAACCTTAAAGACATTCGTACTGCACAAATGGCATTCAAGTCCGTAAATGACAGGTATGCTAGGGATTTCAAGCAACTGCTGTATTTTGTTAAAAATGACTCTTTCCCAATGATCAAGGCTGAGGGCATGGTCCCAGACACGATGTCGGAATCACAAGCAGTGTTGTTGGGATTGGTTACAAGAGATACCTCTTATGTATCAGTAAAAGACTCTATTTTCTCTCGGCGATACTTAAAAGATCATCTTATGGCATTTTATATTGACTCTCTACCCTATATCCCATATGGAGAGGGAGTTAGATTTGATTTTAATTCGGGCTTTGTAGAAAAAGGAAAAGTCAGGGTAAGTGTGTTCGCGGTATTTGCTGCCTTTGAACATGTCTATAAAGGCCTTGACACCTCGAATGAGGCAATTGACTTAGGCGAAGGACTTCAAGTTGGTTCAATGGATGATCCTTCTACAAGTGGAAACTGGGGAGAATAATGTCCGCATCCCAATCCTTGCAAGAATCAGGAAGATCAATTTTTGAGAATACGGATTCAGTAAGCACAGCATTTCTTGACAATTTCAGTTTAACGGATAGGTCTTTTGATATTTCTAAGCCCCAGAAGTATCACCTGTCTATTCAGCTGAGCGACAGGAGTATTACATATTGTGTTCTCGATGTTGAGAGGAATAAATACCTGGTTATTGAGAATATAAAGTTTAATAAGGCTTTGGGGGCCGGCATACCTGTAGAGGTAATGCAAGATGCATTTAGAGACAATGAGGTATTGAGTGCTAAATTCAAGTCTGTCAGTGCTGCATACGTCAATAACCAGGCTACGCTTGTTCCTGTAGCCATTTATGACAAGAGTAAAGCTGAAGATTTTCTTCAACTAAACTTGGATAGCGATAAAAAGACTATCGGATTGGTGATCCCTGAATCGCTGGAATTTGGTAGTGACACAATTAGAGAATTAAAGAGCGTAAATCTCTATCAGTTTCCTGAGAACGTTAAAAAGACACTTCGACAAATTCATCCTAAGGTTGTGATCAAACATCACTCCAGTATCTTAATTCAATCGGCGATGCTGCGTTATAAGAATCAACATAAAAAATTGTTATTGGTACATTTTCGTAAAGATGCATTTGAAATTTTGGTGATAGACGACAATCAACTTATGCTTTACAATTCATTTAGTTGTCAAAGCAAAGAGGACTTTGTTTATTACATATTGTTCGCATGTGAGCAATTATCGCTAAATCCCGAAACAATAGAGACAGAAATACTTGGTGAATTGGATAGACATTCCCCTTTTTATTCTATGTTGTACACATATATTCGAAATATCAGTGTGTCCAAGCGACCTGCTAATTTTGAGTATAGCTATCAGTTTGAGGACCTTCCCTCTCATTATTATTACAACCTCTTTTCCCAGTATCTGTGCGTGTAATAAGTGGAGAATTCAAGGGTAGGGTGTTTAATCCGCCTTCTAATCTTCGGTTGCGCCCAACAACAGATCGGGCGAAAGAGAGCCTATTCAACATACTAAACAACTACGTTGATTTTAGGGAATTGAAAGTTCTTGACCTCTTCGCGGGAACAGGAAATATTAGTTACGAATATATCTCCAGAGGAGTAGTGGATATTACCATGGTAGAACGAGACCCCAAATGCGTTGCTTTTATCCAGGATACCTTAAAAAAACTTGAAGTAACCAATGTCGACATTGTACGAACCGATGTATTCAGGTTTATTGATGATTGCCCTGATAAATTTGATTTGATCTTTGCTGATCCGCCATACTCGCTATCAAGAATCCAGGAAATACCAACGATGATTTTTCAAAATGGACTATTAAAGAAGGATGGCTTAATCATAATTGAGCATGGCTCACGGATCACTTTTGACGAAGAAGAGAACTTCTACCGGAAACGAAATATCGGTGAGGTGAATTTTAGTATTTTTAGGGGATGAAGAAAATTGCTGTATTCCCAGGATCTTTCGACCCCATAACAAAGGGTCACGAGTCGATCGTAAAGAGGGCACTCCTATTGTTTGATGAGGTGATCGTGGCAATCGGAGTCAACTCTGAAAAAAAGTATTTTTACTCATTAGAGCAACGGGAAGAATGGATTGGTAAAGTGTTTGAAGGTGAAGATAAAGTAAGAGTAGAAAAGTATGAAGGTCTTACAATAGACTTTTGCAAAGCGCAAGGAGCACAATTTGTACTACGAGGCTTGAGGTCTTCAGCGGATTTTGAATTTGAACGAAGCATTGGTCAGATGAACAAAGCACTCGCTCCAAATATCGAAACGGTATTTTTGCTCTCTACCCCTGAGTTGGCGGCGATAAACTCAACAATTGTCAGGGATATCATTAAAAATGGCGGCGATGCATCACAGTTTGTACCAGATTCAATCACCCTTAATTGATTTGAGGCAATTCCTCCTTATTATTCTGTTGATTTTTGCGACGCAATTAGTATTTGCAGAGAAATTCTTATTGACAGGAACCGCTATAGATTTTAAAAACGCTGAAATTACCCTGAATAGAATTCAGGATAACATATCTTTTCTTGAGGAAGAACTGGCTAGCGTGACCATAGATAAAGAAGGTAAATTCAAGATGAACTTTGAACTGGATAGGACTAGTAAGACTATTCTTCGAGTTGAAGGAAATGAGTATGATTTATACTTGGAGAGAGGAAAGTCGTTGAATATTTCAATTAAGAAACACGTAACTGGATTATGCGCGCATATTGAAATTGTTGGAATAGATAAGGCATCGAAGGATGAAATCAATACAAGGATCCGAAATTTTACCAAGGAGTACAATGAAATCACTGCCAAATACTACTCGTACTTGGTACGCGGAAGAAATAAGGCACTTGTGGATAGTGTTTTAACTGATTTGCGCGAACGACACACATCACAAGAAAATGATTTTGTGAATACACACGTGACTTACAAGATTGCACTGCTTGCACAAAAAATGCAGAAGAATAAGAGAAAAATATTTGGGTAAAGTTGGCAA
>NVRZ01000165.1 GCA_002401055.1 Bacteroidota bacterium | reverse complement strand
TATTGCCGTAGTTCCACCAATGGATGTACCGGATCCATTCCTTGAATTCTTTCATATCTGTTCTTACGGTAGTAGTCAGTTGATTCAAAATCCGCCTTGCTTTCTGAACCAATTCCTTTTAGTCTTTTAAATTCCATTCTTGGATGATCAATGTCCCAATAGAGAGCTTCAAAATTCATATCTATTTCGTGATACGTATTGAAATAGGGGCTACGTGCCAATCCTTTGTCTTCACGTATTAAGACCAACTGCCTGCTTATAATCTTATCACCTGCTTTTTTAATAATTAGTTTCATTTGAAGCTGAGGGTGGTGAACGGAGTCTTCATCTAGATAAAATGTAACGGCAGCTTTATGCGATTTAATTCCGTTTATATCGATTACAAACGACTTTGACGCCACGACAAGAAATCGCTCTTGATTTCTTTTTATTGAGTCATTTTCAAAGTATAGCTTAAATGTTACATATGCATCTTCTTCCTTACTACCTGATCCAATTAGCTTAGCCCCTTGCATTGAAAATCCACCGTCATAATCTACTTTGTCAAACAAATTATTAATCTGCAGTCGTTTATCGTAAGAATCAAATCTTGGATAGGATGCGTTTTTAGCAGAAACGTTAGCCTTCAGTTTATCATTTAAAATACCTTGTAATGGTTTGTCAAAATAGTTGGTATTGTAGAATATGACTGAATCGGCAATAAATGAGGCACTTTTAAGAGGTATTTTATAATTGGACAGAGTTGCTCTAACTATTTTCTCATCTACATCACACCTTAGCCATGTTACTTTGCCACCTTTTCCAACCCATAGCTTACTGGTGGGGTAATAGGCGCCAGAAGTGCCATATATAATTGAGCTGTCTCCCTTAGAATAACATTTAAGATCTACTTTTTGAAATACAATCTTTGGCAGACTGTCAAATTCAAATGAGTAGTTTCTGTTTCCAGCTGCCCAGGTTACAGAATTTGATTTGTACAATACATCTTGCGCGAACAGTTTGTTTGAGAAATCTAGGTAGGCAACGATTTTTCTTGATCTTGCTGTTTCAATTAGTTTGTTCAAGCTCTTCTGCCACGCGCTGAAGCTAACTTCTGATTGCCCTGTGGTGGTAAGATTAATTAGTGTAAGTAGATAGTCTCGGAAATGAGGGGAGGGCTTAAGTCGTTTTTTAAGCATCGCATTAGATGTTTCATAAACGAACTCTATTTGGCCGTCAGTTAATTTTTGTGTTGTAGGTCCATATGTAAAACTCACAGAATCACCGATAGCTTTCATTCTACGTTTTAGAGCATGGTTTGCAAGTTTGTATACTTTTTCCTGTTCCTTAATTTCTAGGTTCTCAATTTTCCATATTGCCTGGAATTCATCCATAACGTTTTGTCCGCCTTCATACGAGGTCGTCATCCAAGTTGTGAGCTGCTCGAAATACTTGTCGGGCTCTTTGGTAAACTCTTTCAACCTTTGCGCCTGGCCCCAGCTGGATATTCCCAGAAGACACACACTAATCAGAAAAAGATTGAGTTTCATGTATTAGTCGTTGAACGATTTGGCAATATTGATAAAATCAGAAACCTCTAGTGAAGCTCCACCTATCAATCCACCATCCACATCTGAATTGGCGAATAATTTTTTAGCATTTTCCGGATTACAACTTCCTCCATAGATTATTGCCACCTGTTCGGAGGTATCGGTTCCGTATTTATTAGTTATCAATTTTCTGATATGAGCGTGCATTTCCTGAGCCTGATCTGGTGTTGCTGTTTCACCTGTTCCTATCGCCCATACTGGTTCATATGCTACAATGATCTTGCCGAAATTGCTTTCATCCAGGTGAAATAATGCATTTTCAACTTGACTGGTAACTACCTCAAAATGCTCATCGGCTGTTCTTTCTTCAATTGATTCGCCGCAACAAAATATTGGACGCAACTGAAACTTAAGAGCTAAATCAATCTTTTTCTTAATAGTATTATCGGTTTCTTGGTAATGTTTGCGCCGTTCTGAATGACCAAGAATCACATATGAAACTCCCAAGTTACCAATCATCTTGGCTGAAACTTCACCGGTAAATGCTCCTTCTTCCTCCGCCGCACAATTTTGCGCTGCAATAGAAAGATTGGAACTCTCTTGAGACAGTTTCACAAGAGTCGTCAAATGTGTAAAAGGTGGGGCAATAATTAATTCAACTGAAGAATCTATCTCTTTATATCCGGCTTGAATTTCATTGAGAAGCGCTATTCCTTCTTCTAAACTTGTGTTCATTTTCCAGTTTCCGGCTACTATATTTTTCTTCATTAATTAAATTTGATAAAGAAATTAATTAACAATAATTACTGAAGCCTTACTCGTGGATCAAGGATAGCATATACGATATCTACTAATATATTAACAACTACGAAGACGGTGGCGAGAAACAGAGTTACTCCCATAGCTACAGGGAAATCATATTTTTCCAGAGAGTCAAAGAGTTCCTTTCCAATTCCTTTCCAACCAAAAATGTATTCAATAAACACAGCCCCAGCCAGCAGAGAAGCAAACCAGCCTGAAAGTGTAGTAATTACTGGGTTTAATGCATTCTTCAGCGCGTGTTTAAATATTACGGAGTAAAAGGATAATCCCTTGGATTTTGCAGTTCTTATGTAATCCTGTGAAAGCACATCAAGTAGCGAACTTCTTGTTAGTTGAACGATAATAGCAAGCGGTCTAATTCCCAAGGTTAGTGCGGGCAGAATCAGGTTTTTCAAGGTTAAAATTTCACCCTCAAACGGATCAATGGTGTAGAGGCTTCCAGTCATGTTTAGTCCAGTATAGTCGGCCCACTTATAGCCAAAAAGCCACGCTATTATTATTCCGGAAAAGAACGATGGTGCTGACATGCCTAGCACTGCAAACACCAATGAAGAGTTGTCGAAGATGCTGTATCTTTTTATCGCTGAGAGAATCCCCAGCAAGATTCCTACAATTGTAGCGAATGTCATGGAGGTTGCAGCCAATACAGCAGTCTCTGGTAAGGCTTCTATTATGATTTCAGATACTTTTCTTTTCGACTGATAAGACCTCCTCAAATAGGGTGCTTTTGCAACGAGGATTTTCGTATCAGAAAAACTAATTACAACCGTATATTCTGTGAACTTGCTAGGGCTTAAAAATAGAAAGTGCTCTTTGTCTTCCTTTTCATGAAATGATAGAGGTGAAAGGTCATTAAGATACATCATAAATTGCACGGGAACAGGCCGGTCAAGTCCAAGGTCACGATGAATAGCGTCAATAGATGCCTGGTCAGCACGTGCACCCAGCATCATTCTAGCGGGGTCACCTGGTAAAACATTGAAGAGAAGGAACACTACTGTTACCACTCCTAGAAGGACTAAGAGGCCATAGACCATCCTTTTTATGAGAAATCTAACCATTACCTAATCAGCCATTTATTCCTTTAAGCACTGCAATTTCCTCAAATTTAGGCAAATCATTATAGTGCCATTTTTTTATTACGGTTCCAGCCTTCAAAAGAAGCAACCCTGGATTAGATCTAATAATCGTTTGTAGTGCCTTTTCATCAGTTGCATAATAGTTATACATAGCTTGAACTTCGTGCCTGAATATATCTATGTCCTCATCAGAAGAAGCTGATAAACCTATAAAGTTCATGCCTACCTTTTCAGCATCAGCTGCCAACGCATTTACTTTGTCTTTTACATCGATATTATTCTCATTGTTGATATTGTAGGCAATTATAATAAGCGTATAGCTTGGATCTTCTAGAAATTGCGCGGTAAACTCACCTTCTTCGTTGGATGTGATGCTGAAATCGTGAATAGGAGGCTCGTATCCCTCATTAATAAGTAAAATTTCAGTTTCGTCCGGAAGGATTTCCCATGTTTTGTCCTCCCATAATTTATTCTCCATGTATTCCTTACTGTCTACAATCTTTGTTTCTCCTGTTTCAGTGCTTTTCATCGTGTATATCACCAAATATTCAGGGCATTCTTTATCAGGCAATTCTTGACAATCTTTCATGCCGTCCATGATGCTCTTTCCCTCAGCATAAGGACGAAAATCTTTTATTGGTAAATGCATTAAAACATAGGCCGAGAATACAAGGGAGAAGACGGTAGGTATACCAAATATGATTTGATCTGTTTTGGCTCTCATTAGCTCAGTTTTCTTCAAAATAATAATGAATGCCAACATACCTGCCGTGAACGAAATTGGAAAAGGCCATGGATTGTGCAGAACGCCCACAGAAAATATTAATATTAGTATTAAGGAAACCGCACCATACATCAAATCTTCCCTATAGGAATTTAATTTAATTGCTTTCCTCTTTATGAAAATTACCAGCACAAATACCAGCAGCACGGCATCCTTTGAAAAAGATTGCCATGGAGTGAGTTTCAAGGCATCTCCAAAGCACCCACAGTCAGTTACTTTTTCAAAGTAGGCGGAATAGAAAGTTAGAAACGTGAAAAACACAATCATTAGCAACAAGAGCCAAGAAACAAGTTTCATCTTAGAGCCCAATAAAGTTGCCAAGCCAAGTACAATTTCAACAACACATATTATTACGGCAAATACCAACGCATATGGAACCAGCCATTCCAGGTTTAAAACATCTGCCGCAAAGTAATCTTTCAGCTTATAAGAAAAGCCTACCGGATCATTGGCTTTTATAAGTCCAGACACAATAAATAGTGAACCTACAAGCAATCTAGAAATGATGGTAAATATCTTCATCTCAACTCTCTTCTTTTTCTTCTAGTTGAATCAGGGCAAAAATAGCATAATTAATAATATCGTAGTAGTTGGAATCAATGCCTTCAGACACTACTGTTTCCCCTTTATTATCTTCAATTTGCTTGATTCGCATGAGCTTTGTCAGTATTAAGTCTGTAAAAGAACTCACACGCATGTCCCTCCACGCTTCATCATAATCATGGTTTTTACTCATCATCAGATTTTGAGCAAAATCAGCGTGTTTATTATAAAATTTAGTGACTTCTTCCAGCGAAAGCTTATCACCTTCTACTTCGTTCTCTGTTAAAACTACTTCATCTAATTCCAACTGTATTAAGGCAATTATCGAATAGTTTAGTATACCCATAAACTCAGGTTGAATGCCTTCATCAATCTTGCTTTCTCCCTTTTGCTCTATTGAGCGAATACGCTGAGCTTTAATAAAAACCTGATCAGTTACCGAAGAGATTCTCAGCATTCTCCAGGAAGAACCATAATCTTGAATTTTCTTAAAGAAAATATCTTTGCATTTCTCTAAGGCATTTGCATATTGGGTTGTAGTTTTACTACTCATTACTCTATCGATAAAGATTCATGCATAAAAGTTCTAAAGATATATCATTTAACGCTGGACAATCCATCAATTGTAACGGTAAAATATTGGATTTATTAACACCGGTGGTAATGGGTATAGTAAATCTATCACCTGATTCATTTTACGTTCCAAAACTTGCAGGTTTTCAAAAAAAGGAAGGAGAAGATGTTAAGGCCATATTACATTATGTTGGTTTGACCATTGAGGAGGGAGCAACTATTATTGATATCGGGGCCTATTCTTCCAGACCTGGGGCAAAAGAAATCTCCACAAAAGAAGAGTTGAAACGGCTTCTCCCCGTGCTTGCGGCAATTCGAGTTGCATATCCTGACATTGTTATTTCGGTTGATACATTTAGATCAGAAGTTGCGCTGGAGGCTGGCGCGCATGGCGCGGACGTGGTAAATGATATATCTGGGGGAGAAATGGATACAAAGATGTTCGATGTGATTGCAAATAGTAAAATGGCTTATATATTGATGCATATGAAAGGTACACCGCAAAACATGCAAGATATGCCAGAGTATCTTGATGTGTATGAGGAGGTCTTTGAATATTTTAGTGAGCGATTAAAGAGGCTAGAGCAATTGGGAGTTGAAAATATAATTATAGATCCTGGATTTGGATTTGGTAAGAGTCTTGAGCATAACTACATACTGCTAAACAAGTTAGCCGAATTTCGGCAACTAGGACATCCTATACTTGCCGGACTATCGAGAAAATCTATGATTAATAAGGTGCTAGGTACTTCGCCAGAAAACGCCCTTAATGGTACAAGTGTGTTGAACGCGATAGCCTTATTAAATGGCGCAAAGATTCTTCGAGTTCATGATGTGAAGGAGGCGAGTGAAGCGATTAAATTGGTTAACCATCTTCGGGCTAAGCAGTAACTAAATTGCTTCTGGAGTGGAGGTTGTAGCCGAAACGCTATCTTCTAATGCTTTATTCTTGAGCTTTTCTTCAAATTCTCTGATGATCTCCTCGTCTGATTTTCCAAGATTTTTAAGAGAGAATTTTGCATCGTCAGCCAAGGTGTGATCCGGATATTTATCCATGAATTCGCGATAGCTCTTTTGAGCCTTTACTAAAGCTTTAGATTGAGTTTCAAACACAAACCCTTCCAGAAACATGGCAGTAGCTGCCTTTGAAAAATCTGGGTAGTCGGTATATACTTGCCTGTAACACGCCAGTGCATTGTCGGTGCTTTCCATGCCCATGGAAACTTCTCCCGCCTTAAAAAGATACAGCGGTGATTTTTCATCATCTGGGTAGCTAGCGACATAGTCTCTATAGTTGGTAACTAGGTTATCAGCAACATCCCGGTCAAACACTGTTTGATTATCAGAATATAATTTACTCTCTAGTTGCGTAATGGTATCAACTGCTCCTTCTTTTGATGAGCATGATATTAAAAGGAAAGCTATTGTAATTGCAAATATTGTGTTTTTCATATTTAATAAATTAGGCTGTACGTTTTTTAATCAATGGAAATTTCATTTTGTAACCAATATCTATTTTGCCTTTAGATATATCTGTGAGTCTTCGTTTCAGTAGTCGTCGCTTTAGTGGATTCAAGTGATCTATAAAAAGCGTTCCTTCAATATGATCATATTCGTGTTGAATTATGCGCGCTTGTACTCCTGAGAATCTTTCCTCATGTGCGTTAAACTCCTCATCGTAGTATTT
>NVRZ01000164.1 GCA_002401055.1 Bacteroidota bacterium | reverse complement strand
TATCTAATGATGTTACTATTAGCCTTTGGCAGTATGGAGATCCAATTATTCAACCACAAAGTGATTATGTATTTGAGGCATATGATACAAATGGCTATCGTGTAATCAATTGTCATTTACCTTGGGGAAACGGCTCAGTATATTGGGATGCGGGCAACGATATCGGTTCTGTTGACCGAATAAGCAAAGGCGCTAATGCAAGTGATTATAGAGGGCAATGGAATCATTGGGCATTTTCCAAAAGCGCCACAGCAGGGCAAATGAGAATTTACTTGAATGGAATCTTGTGGAATATTGGTTCAGCGAAGACGAGGGATATGGTGGGTATTACCCTTTTCAAAATTGGCTCCAATGCAACTGGAACCAACAGTTATGATGGCTACATTGACGAATTTAGAGTCTGGAATGCCTATTTGGACCAAACAGTTATCGCCGATTGGATGTACAAGGATATTGATCCATCACATCCAAATTATTCAAACTTACTCGCTTATTACAAGTTCAATGAGGGCACGGGGTTGAGCGCTTCTGACGCATCTGGAAGTGGAAATACTGGAGCGTTATTTGGCGCACCTGGTTGGAAGAATGGGGATGGAACGAATTTGATGAGAAATTATCAAAGTGTAAGTGAGCGTCCTAATGTGATTTTTGAACAGGGTATTTATGTGTCGAGTGTAGATTCAACGCTCATGGAGGATTCGGCAATGCAAGATCCCGTTGCTTTGGTTACTTACGGTGACGGACCTGACCCAACGGTAGCAACCGATACTCAGTACGTTTGGCATTCTTATTATAATAATTACGTGTACGATTCCAATGGAAATGCAACAGATTCTTCTGTTGTTTCTCCGGATGTGACGACTTACTTAGATCAGTTTGAATACTATGATGTTTTTGAGGAAATTGAGCGATATGAGATTGGCAGATTCATAACTCCTTATGGCAATGGACTGAGTTTAGGAAGTGGGTGGCTTTGGATTTATGATGTATCTGATTACAGAACGCTTCTTCATGATTCTGTGAGATTAACTGCCGGAAATTGGCAGGAAATGCTCGATTTAAAATTCCTAATGATTGAAGGTGTGCCACCGAGAGAGGTAATTAAAGTGGAGAATTTATGGAAAGGTACCTATCAGCTAAGCACAATTGATTCATTGGTTGCGGACTGGTCAGTACAGTTGGATCCGACAGCGAGTATGTATAAGCTGAAGACGAGAACTTCTGGACATCGGTTTGATAATCCGACGAATTGTGCTGAATTCTGTTATAAAATCCAAAGCGTTGATGTTGATGCGACAATGATCTATAGCTGGGAGATTATGCAACAATGTGGAATGAATCCGCTGTATCCGCAAGGCGGTACATGGGTGTATGACCGAGCTGGGTGGTGTCCCGGGATGAAAGTTGAAGAGCAAAATGTTGAGCTTACGGATTACGTAAATCCTGGTTCTGTGGTGGACATAGACTATGATTCACAATCTGATCCCTATGGAGAATACATTCTGAGGGCACATCTGGTGAGTTATGGTCCGCCTAACTTTACACTTGATGCTACAGTAGAGGAAATAATCTCTCCAAATAATTGGGAAATACAAAATAGGTTTAATCCTATTTGCGACAATCCTAAAATTGTAATTAAAAATACCGGCTCCACTCCGCTAACAAGTTTAGATATTGATTTTGGTGTAAAGGGAGGGGTTATACATACTTATCAATGGACAGGAAATTTGAAATTTCTAGAAATTGAAACAGTAACCTTGACAGCAAGCGATGATTGTTGGTTCATCAATGGGAATGCTGAGAGTAATATTTTCGAGGTTATGGTTAAAAATCCCAATGGTGGAATGGATGAGTACACACCTAACAATTATTTTAAAAGCACTTTTGATGTACCGGCAAGCTATGCTAGTTCTATCTACCTGCTTTTTAGAACCAATAATGTACCCAGTGAATCTTCCTGGTTGGTGCAAGATGATAAAGGTAATACAGTATATCAATCAGGTGCAATGCTTGCAAATACAATGTACGCAGACACTTTTAACTTTAGTCCAGGATGTTATAGGTTTATTGTCAACGATAATGATTGTGATGGTTTATCTTGGTGGGCTAACGGCGATGGTACCGGTTTTGCTCGTTTGTACAAAGGTGATGGTTCAAATACTCTACTGGTTAATTTTGAGCCGGACTTCGGCTGTCAAATTGCTCAGAGTTTTACAATAGCCGATCCATTATACACCATATCTACAACCAATGCCAGTTGTGGAAATTCAGATGGCGCAGCAAGTGTTACTGTAAGCAATTTATCCGCCAACTATACCTATAGTTGGTCAAATGGCTCCAATTTGAATAGTATTAGCAATGTCTCCGCAGGAATCTATTATGTTACAGTTACCAACTCCGGTGGTTGTAGCTATGTGGATAACGTGATTATCGAGAATACCGGCGCACCATCAATTACTTTGACGTCGTCTTTAAACGTTGGATGCTTTGGAGCATGTGATGGAGAAATTACAATTTCAGTGACAGGCGGTTCGGGTACTTACACTTATTTATGGAGTGACACACAAGCCCAATCTAGCGCAGCGGCTTCTGGATTGTGCCCGAATGATTATAATGTGACGGTAACGGATAATCTGGGTTGTGTAGTGTTCGATATGTATTCTATAACTGAACCAGACGTGCTTGCTTCCAGCGCCTTTGCGAATGATGAACAAATGGGCTGTGATGGAAGTGCCTTTGTAAACACAAGTGGGGGTACAATGCCTTATAGTTTTACGTGGGATGATCCTGCAGCGCAGTCAAATTACATGGCCATAAATCTGTGTGGAGGTACGTTTAGTGTAACGGTAACTGACGCGAACGGATGCACAAGCACTTCAACCGCAGTTGTGATAACAAGCATTAAAGAAGCCGAGGCTGCAGTAACTGTTGAGTTGTATCCTAATCCGAATAACGGATCATTTAAAGTCTTTGCCTATATTCCTGGAACGGATGAATTTGAAGTTTCAGTTACGGATTTGCTAGGCAGGAAAATATTCTACAGCATGAGCAACACGAGTAAAGGCATTTTGTCACTTGATATTTTCTTGAAATCCGAGCCCGGTATTTATTTTGTTCGAGTGTGGGCGAATGATTTTAGCGTAATAAAGAGGGTTCTTGTTCAATAATACTTATTCAATAAAAATCTAATAAATGTCAGAATTAGAGGATTTCAAAAAGTTTTATGAAGAGAAGTTGATTCCTCATTTATCTGATTTAGAAGTTGAGCGAAAGAAGATTTATGTGGGTCTTATTGCCTTTATGATTCTCTTCTTTTCAATTGTGTTTTCTTCAGTTTATTATCTGGGTGGTTTCCATAATTTTTCATTAAGTGATCATTCAAATAAGGATTTTCTCATCTCTTTATTATTGCTGGTATTTTGGGCCATGGTGGGCGTATTGGTGTATAAAAAATTGTTTGAAACGCGGCTTAATGATATTCGCGGGAAGTTTAAAAGATCTGTAATTGTTAAGATTGTAGAATATGTTGATCCTAGTTTAGCATACAACGAGGACAAATTAATTAGTCAGCATGAATATGATGAGAGTAAGATATTTCCGGTAAAAGCGCACCGATTTCGTGGAGAAGACTATATAGTAGGAAGTGACGGCTCTACATCCTATAAGTTTTCGGAACTACACTCTCGTTATATCATGAAGGATCATCGGGGAAGAAAGTTATTCATAACAATATTTCACGGGCTCTTCTTTATCGCTAACCTGCAGAAGGAGTTTAAGGGTGAAACGATCATCTTGCCAGACACAGCCCATAAGCTCTTTGGTTCTTTCGGCGATTTTGTTCAAAAGCACAACATTTTTCGGGATAAAGTTATCAAGGTAGACAATGCGGACTTTAGTAAAGAATTTGTTGTTTATGGCAATAACGAAGAGGAATCAGCATCAATTCTTACCGATTCGTTGATGAATAGAATTACAGATTTTAAAAAGAAATCAGGGCACAATGTGCACATATCTTTTGTTGGTTCGAAAATAAACGTTGCGATATCCCTTACTCAAGATTTATTTGAACCACCTATTTATGGGTCGATGTTGGATTTTGAAGCGATATATGAAAACTGTCGTTACCTGAGGCTAGCTACTGGAATTGTTAGCGATTTAGATTTAAGTAAATAGTGAAGCGCGGAAGTCAGGAGACCGACGTTAGAAGTTTCTGCGGCCGACGTCGAGCGTTCGTATTTCAGGATCTGAATTGCTACTTTGGACTTCCAGCTCCCTATTACATTCCGCCATCTTCGCTGTAGCCATAGTCACCTCTCTTTCGTTTCTTCGGTCTATAATTATTGATCTTATAACTAAAGCTTAGGTATACACGTTGCGATTGCCTGTAGTACTCTGAATTGATGACATAATTGTCACCTATCGTTTCCATTTGAAATTTTCTGGAATTGAATACGTCTGAAATTTTTAATCCCAGACTTCCCTTCCTGTTCCAGATGTCCATCTTTAGTCCTACATCCATAAAGTACATTTCCTTTCTGGTTCCTTGCACGGTAATTCGCGGCCCACGGTAGTTGAACATGATCTGTGCTGTGAGCTTTTTCCAAAATTTCATCTGAGAGTTAATGCGTGCTGTGTAGCTGTAGCTATCACTTTCAAATGAAGGTCCGAGATTTCCTCCGTCCACGATGGATCTGAAATAGTTAAAGCTTCCATTTAATTTCCACCATTTAAAAATGTCCATTGACGCTGCAATTTCAAAACCAAAATCATCGCGATATGAGAGATTCTCAGGTCTTGTTGAAGTAAATCCATTCGTATCGAGTGTCCTGATACGCTGAATGACGCTATCGGTATGCTTGTAATAGATACTGCTGCTCAACGATGCTTTATCCCAATACTTAATGTGTGTGAGCTCAAGAGAGTGGGTTAGTTCTGGATTGAGGTCAGGATTACCAACCCATAAATTGAGCGGATCTGAGTAGCTGGTAAATGGATTCAAGTTTCTGTACGAGGGGCGCTTTATCCGGCGACTATAACTCAGCTGTATCATATTTTTTTTTTTCAGCTTCTGAGACAAATGAATGCTTGGAAAGAAGTTGAAATAGTTCTTTTTGAATGATTCGTTCGTTCGAATTAATCTTGAGGTTACGTTGGTTTGCTCAACTCTTACACCTAATTGATAGCTAAATGTTTTGAATTTATTCCCAAACATTGCATATCCTGCATGAATTGCCTCGTCATAAATAAAGTTATTACTAACACCTGTTAAGTCTATCCAGCTTGCCAGCGAGTCATCATATTCTTCTACAAGATAATTGAGATCATTAGATCGTATCCCGGTTTTATATCCAAATTCAAGCATGCCATCACTTCCAAAGGGATGAGAATAGTCGCCTTGAAGTATAAAATTAGTTTGACCCTGCTCGTCGTTAATTCGTTGTAAGAGCGAGGCCCTGGATGGAAATTGAAGATAATCTTCGCTTATGTCCGTATATCCTGTATTTGACCCCATGCTGTATCTCACATCGGCAGTTAATAATTGTTTCTTCTTATTAAACTTATTCTGGAAGTTTAGGTTGATATCCATACCAGTTGAAGATTCATCCTCGACTGTTTCTCTTAAGAAATGACTGGTCTGATCGTGTAGATAATCATATCTAAAATAATTCGTGGTCCTGCCAACGTCATTTGTGCTTGGTGAGTAGCGCCCACTGATTGTAATTGACGTCTTTTTGCTAATGTTATAATCGATTCCTAAGCCTAAGTTATGCGACAAGCTGGCCCTTATGAATTCACCTTTCTGATCAAGGTAGGTCGTTGTATCTCTCAGGGTGGTTTCACGACTGTAATTGATATGACCTGGAGTTTCTCTGTAGCTTATACTATAGTTCGCAAAAATGTTGAGTTTGTCGAAGCCATAATTGATATTAAGTGATGCATTATGTCGATGCGGATAGGCGGCCGTTACATTTACCATTCCGTTAAAACCTTTTTTCTTGTCCTTCTTCAGGATAATATTAATGATTCCTGCCATACCCTCGGCGTCGTATCGTACAGAGGGATTGGTGATTATTTCAACGCTCTCTATTGTATTTGCGGGAATCTGCTCAAGCGCCTGGGAAGGACTTAATCCCATTAGTCCCGACGGCCTTCCATCTATCAATATCCTGACGTTCTGGCTTCCTCTTAAACTAATGTTTCCATCAATATCCACAATTACCGAAGGAATATTTTCCAACACTTCTGTTGCCGTACCTCCGATGTTGGACAGATCCTTTTTTACGTTGAATACTTTTTTGTCAAGACCAAACTCCACCTGACTTTTCTCAGCTGTGATTTCCACCTCTGCTAAACTGCTTGTAGAAGTCTTGAGTCTAATGGTTCCTAGCTCTAGCAATAGTTCGCTAGGCCTCAGCATCACTTTGTCAATTACTTTTGGCTCGTAGGATATGAACTCAATTTTTATGAAAAGCCTACCTGCTTTTGTTTCAATTTGAAAGGCTCCGTCGGCATCAGTAATTGCTCCTGACATCAACGTTGAATCCCGTTTTCTGAACACGGAAATTGTGGCGTATTCAACAGGTTCTCCTGAGTCTTCATCAAGGATTACCCCTTTGATTGTCCCTTCAGGCATATTCTGCCTGTCAAAATTTCTATTGCCACGATCATGTTGTGCAATAGCGTTTCCTAGATAAGGAACAACAAATATCAATATGAGAATAACCCTCGGAGTCATTGTGCAAAACTAAGGTAACAGATCAACTTCTAAGTCTGCTTGCAGACTTAGACTCACAATACATACATTTGTTTAATGAGGCTAACATTAATAACTCTGTTATTGCTATCCGGATTCTGTGTCAAAGCGGAAACTCCGGAAGAACTTGATTCGCTAAGGGTAATCGCCCTGAAATCAAAGGTGGATACGTCAAAGATTTGGGCACTCTTGAAGTTGGGTGAGCAGATTTATAGATCTAAACCAGATACAGCCATGATGTATTGGGAGACAGCTCTAGAACTCACTCTCGAAAAATTAGAACAATCACTTGAGA
>NVRZ01000163.1 GCA_002401055.1 Bacteroidota bacterium | reverse complement strand
ACCGTTTGCACGCAGGGTATTGCCGGTATCGACGATATCGACAATCTCATCAGCGAGGTTCACTTTCGTCAACAATGGTGAGGAAATCTTTGGGAAAATAATCCAGCAGGCAAAATGGCCGATCACCAGCGCTTCTTCCATCGAAATAGCGAGAGTAATTTTCGATGCCCGAACAATAGCCAAGCTCTTTCATCATTTCTATGTCAAAAGTCGTGCGCTCTTGCAGACGCTTTGCCTCCTCATAAAGTTCTATTTCCTTCAGGTGATCCACTCTAAGATCAAGATCTGTCTTAATTTGCTCAATTGCACTTTCAATCTTTGCTTTAGACGTAACAAACATGGTTGCCGGGAAAACCGAAACCTCTTCAAAGTCGGCAATCTTTTCTCCGGTATCTGGGTAAAAAGAGTAAATCTCTTCTATCTCATCACCAAAAAAGATAAATCGAAACGCAAAGTCGCTATAGGCAATGTTCACATCTACCGTATCGCCTCTAACCCTGAATTTTCCCCTGTCAAACTCAGTATCGGTTCTGGAATACAATCCTTGAACCAGTAGAAGCAGGAATTTGTTTCTCGATATTTTCTCACCTTTCTTGATGTTTATCACACTTTCGTGGAAGTCATCTGGGTTTCCTATTCCGTAAATGCAGGACACAGAAGAAATAACGATGATATCCCTTCTTCCAGATAGCAAGGATGATGTAGTAGAAAGCCTGAGCTTTTCAATTTCGTCGTTGATGCTGAGGTCTTTTTCAATATAAGTATTGGAAACTGGCAGATAAGCTTCTGGCTGGAAGTAGTCGTAATACGAAACAAAATATTCGACAGCGTTATCGGGAAAAAACTGCTTAAACTCTCCGTAAAGCTGTGCTGCCAGCGTTTTGTTGTGACTCAACACGAGGGTAGGGCGTTTTACTTGTTCAACCACATTCGCCACAGTGAATGTCTTCCCTGATCCGGTAACACCCAATAATGTTTGATATTCGTCACCTCTGCTCAGGCCCTCTACCAATTGCTTTATCGCGGAAGGTTGATCTCCGGTCGGTGAAAATTCTGAGGTGAGATTAAAATCCATTGTCGTGTTAAAGCGGGATCTGATTTATATCGGATGCAAAATTACCCATAGGATTTGAATAAGCAGTAGCTTTTTCTAATTTTACTAGACATCTATGGAAGTTCTATAAATAACGTAGATATGAAACAATACATTTTAGTTCTTTTGTTAAGCTCTTTCTTTCTTACGAGTATGTCTCAGGAATCGGAGGTCGTGGAGGCAATTGAATATAAGATGGTGGTAAAACTGGATATCCGAACTGAGACTTTTAAAGCGGATACAGGCTGGGGATATAATATATTTCTGGACGGGCAGCAATACATTCATCAGGATATTATTCCTTCAGTACCGGAGCACTATGGTTTTAAGTCGGAGGAAGATGCCGCAAAGACTGCGCAATTTGTTGCGAATAAGATCAGACGAAACATCATCCCACCGTCGGTTACACCACAGGAATTGGACAGCCTTGGGGTTTATGAAATGAAAGAAAAGTAGATTTTAAATGGTGTCTGGAAAAACTCACTATTTAGGCTTATTTGTTGGAATGCTGCTTATGCTCATGTTTGTTGCCAATTCCTGTCGTCAAACTCGTGCCAGGAGCGAAATGTCGATAAAACATCTTAGTACAGGTTGCATATTAGTTCGATTGCATACAGCTGAACTACAGCTTAAGCTTCTCAGAGAGGCCGATAATTTTAAAGCTGTAAGCCAACTGGAGGAAAATCTTAGAGAACGAAACATTGAAATAGTTAAGGCGTTCCGGATGGAATTCAAGTTTTGCCCGGTCTATTTTTTCTTCAGTAACAACAGCAACCGCATTCGGCAAAATAAAGTTGATAGCATTTTTGTGAATGATAATCTGGAAAATGATCCTCGCATTAAGCCAGTTTTTGATCATATGTTTATCGTCGATGTGGGCGATGTAGCTTTTCAAGCTTTTGGTGGGACGATGAAAGGAATTCTGGTAATGGACAATCAGTTCAAGGCCTTGGAGCGACCTTTCCCGTACTATGTGAGAAGGTCCAAGCCGTTTCCGGTGTTGAGTAAGGGCTTTTCTGAAATGGTCGAGGAGCTAAATTTTAGATTGGTAAAATATTATCTCAGACAGAACTCATAGGTTCCATATCTCCCAACTCTTTTCAGCCTGGGCCTTCAACATTTCCAACCCGTTTTTTGTGGTAGCACCGGCAAGTTTTCCTCTTTTAAGGAATTCGGTTTCTTCCGGATTGTAGATCAGGTCGTAGAGAATATGTGTGCTGTTCAAGTATTCATAGGGAATATTGGGAGCGGCACCAGTATTTGGCTCTATTCCCACAGGACTGCTATTGATAATTAGCGAGTGGGACTCCATTATATCTTTGGTCAAATCATCATAGGAAATGCTTCGGCCCCCAGTTGGATTTCGGCTTACAACCTTATAATCAATACCTAGTTTTTTTAACACGTATATGATAGCTCTTGCAGCTCCACCACTTCCAAGTACGAGTGCGCTCGTATGTTCTGGTCCAATAATGGGGACGAGCGAGAGCTCAAAGCCCTTCACATCCGTATTGTAACCCTTGAGTGAGATAGACTTGCTGTAATCCTTATCACGCGTAACTACAATCGTGTTAACTGCACCCACATCATTTGCAACGGAGTCAACCTCATCCATAAAATTCATAACCTTTAGCTTATATGGAATCGTGACGTTGAGGCCAAGTAAATCAGGGTTTTTCTCAATTAACTCTGGTAGCATACCGATCTCCTTTAAGGGGAATTCTTTGTATTTAGCATCTAGTATCTTTTCAGACGCAAACTTCTCTGTAAAATAGGTTTTGGAAAAGGAGTGGGAGAGCGGCGTTCCAATCAGACCGAACAATCGTTTCATGCTCAATGGAGATATCTTAAGCCTATAAAGCCAGCTACGAGCAAAATAGAAAAGAGGATTGCGAGAATTTCAAAATTCTTATCAATAAATGGCTTGATTTGCTTGCCAAAAAAGTAAAATAATGCGCTCACCAAAAAGAATCTGAATGATCTTCCGATCAGAGAAGCCGTCATGAACAACCAAAAAGGATACTCAAATATACCAGAGGCGATGGTGAATACCTTAAAGGGAATTGGTGTAATCGCGGCAAGTAATATTCCTCCAAATCCGTATTCTATAAACCACCCATCAATTTTATCTACTGCGTTTTTACTTGGATCAAAAAAGTTGATCATGCTTTCTCCAACGTCTCCAAAGTACATTCCAATTGAATATCCCAATACAGCTCCGGCAAGAGATCCAGCGGTACAGATTAGGGCAAATCTAAATGCTTTCTTTGGGACTGAAAATCCCATTGCAATAAGAAGCACATCTGGAGGAATTGGGAAGAACGACGCTTCTATAAAGGAGAAGATGAACAATGCGCGTTCTCCGTTTGGCTTCTCCGAAAATGATTCAACCCAATCTTTTAGTTGTTTTAACCACTTGAATAATATGAAATCTTTGAGCCCGGCCATCGAAAGGAATGCTTAGTATTTTGTGAGGCTATTATCTACTTCGTCCGCATACGCCAATATTCCGCCGGTAAGATTATAGAGGTTTTCATATCCATGCGCTGATTCTAATTGCATGATAACTGCTGCGGATCGCTGTCCACTTCTACAATGTATAATTACCTGCTTATCTCTGGATATCTTTTCTGTTTCGTTAAGAACTGTTCCCATCGGAATGGAATCACCCCCGATAGAGCAAATATCTATTTCATATTGTTCTCTCACATCAACGAGCTGGTAATCCTCCTTAGCATCTATTTTGGCTTTCAGTTCTACAACGCTTATCTCCTTCATTTGTTTGAATGTTTAACAGGTAATCTAAATATCGTGAATCTAACTAGTCAGTTAGTTTGGCAGTACCCTCCTTCAGGAAGAGATCAAAAGTATCTCCTCTAAGTCCGAGCCTTAGAGTCTCGAGGGGAATTACTTCTACCGGCGCAATGTTACCCAAGTTTACATTGGTGCCCAAAAGATGTATAAACCAGACTTGTTGGGTCTTCTGAGGCGCTTCCCATAGAATTTTTTCTGCAGGGATCTTGGTAAGGATTTCTTCCACCAATCCCATTCTCACTTCGCCAGAAGCTCGGAATAAGCCCACATTTCCACCTTCCCTGGCCTCTCCAATTACTTTCCAGGCTCCGGCATCTAATTCCGCCTGCATCAGGCTTATCCATTTATACGGAGGAATAATTTTCGCCTCATCTTTTGATCCTACCTCTGACATAACAGTTACCTGTTCACCGAGCTTCCTGATGTATTCACATTTTTCATCATGCGGCAGTATTATTGAACCGTCAGACACCTCGGCCATTTCCATGTCATACATGTCCAGCATTTTTCTGTAGTCATCGAACATCCCCTTCGCTATGAAGAGTTCGAATAATGTACCACCAAAAGAAGTTTTGATGTTTGCGTCTTTGTATAGTTTTAATTTCTCCTTCAGATTAGGGGTGATAATTGAAGTGCCAAACCCAAGTTTAACAATGTCAATATATTTACCACCAACGGAGATCATGTCCTCCACCTCTCGTATGCTTAATCCTTTGTCCATGACCATGGTTAGGCCATTGTCTCTTGGTATTGTAGTTCTATCGGGTAAACCAGGTATATCGTAATTCATCGCTGCAGAAAATTGAGAATGCGAAAATAAGTAGAAATATTTTAGGAATCTTCTCTGTAAAGAGCAATAAGATCGGTTATTGATTCCAATTCATTGGCTCTTGGATAAAATGTTAGAAGGATGCTGTGCTTTTCATAGTCAAGTTCAAGTCCGTTAACCAGATGGTTATATGCTTTGTTTCTCTCTTTATTTTCTAAATAATAAGCGGTAATACGGTATTCCAATTCCGCGTTCGAAGGAACGTGTCCCATACCCTCCAGTATCAATTCTATTGCTCTTTCAGGGCTGCCACTGTTAAAGTAAAATTCTGAGTAGTCAAGCATATGTATATATTCTTTGAATCCAGACTCGTGGCTTCATGATACGCATGTTCTGCTTCATGATTGTATTGAAGTTTTTGCAAATAGTTCGCATACATATGCCAAAAATCTGAACTTTCAGGTTCGAGATCTATTGCTTTTTCTATGAACCTCAAACCTTCAATTGGCCTTTTGTCCAAATCCATTACCATAGCGATAGATAGCCATGCATCGGCCATTTCCGGGTCTACTTCTGTCGCTTTTGTATAATTGACTATAGCATCTTCATATTGCTCTGCATTCTCATAGCATTCACCTATGTAGTAAAATGTGATGGCATCTGGTTCTTCATACTTAAATGTTTCTTCATATAAATCAATTGCTTCTTGGTATCTGTTTAGATTAGCGAGCGCATTTGCCTTATTGAAATACGCAGAAGCAAAATTCTCATCAATAGCAATTGCATATTCATACGCATCTATTGCTTCACTGTATTTTTTGAGCTTGGAATAATTAATTCCCAGATTGTACCAAGCTGCATGTGAGTAGGGGTATGTTTCAAGGAATTCGGTGTAGTAACCAATACTATCTTGCAAACTGTTATTCAACTCATAACAAAACGCTATTTCATAAAGAGCGAGCTCATTGTCTGGGTCTTCTATAACAGTCTTTTTAAAAAAGTCTAGTGCCTTCTTGCTGTTACCCAGGTTCTGGTATTCAAATGCAATGTACATCCAAATTTCACCTTTGTCTTCAGATTTATCCAAAGCAGTGCGATAGCAATTAATGGCTTTCTTGTGCTCTCTCAACTGGGAATAGATGCTTCCCTTTATCAGGAATAAATCAGGATTTTCCAGTTCGATGCTCTCAATTTTAGCCAGAGCCTTTAACGCTTTGTGCGGTTTGCGGGAGTCCGCAAGTATCTGAGCATTTTTAAGAATCAGTTCAGTTGAAAAAGGGTGCTGGGAAATGGCAAATTTTACTGCTGATCGAGCTGATTTCAACTCACCTTCACTTACATAGTGTTCTATAATATCTTCAAATTGATCTACATCAAAAAAGTATTGCTTTTGATTTTCGACCATCTCTTCATATCTACCTACCGTCGAAGAATTTTCGTCGCTCTTATCTGTGTATTCTCGCTTGTCTGCCATACGGGTGTCTTAATTCAAATATAGCACAAAACTTTCAGTATTATCCTCTGTATACTTGAATTATTAATCAACAAAATAATTAACAATTTTCAGCCCGCAGCAACCGTAATAATGTTATCATGCCTCATAAAAACTACTATATTTATGTCTTTAAAATCATCGTATAATGACATTAATAAAATCAATATCCGGAATTAGAGGCACAATTGGTGGCGTATCGGGCGAAGGACTTACTCCAATTGATATTACGCGGTTTATAAGCGCGTACGGTAAGTGGGTTAAGCATCAATGTGGAAAACCAAAACCCCTTGTAGTTCTGGGGCGAGACGCAAGGATTTCCGGAGAAATGGTTACAAAAATTGCTCTTGGCACCTTGCAAGGAATGGGTATCGATGTACTGCATCTAGGCCTGTCTACCACGCCGACCGTGGAAGTTGCGGTAACGGCAGAGAATGCAGATGGTGGAATTATCCTGACTGCCAGCCACAATCCGAGAAACTGGAATGCTCTAAAATTGCTAAACGCAAAAGGAGAGTTTATCTCTGCAGATGATGGCACCGAAATATTGAAGCTTGCTGAGACTGATGACTATGATTATGCTGAGGTGGACGCGTTGGGAGTCATAAAGGAAGACTCCACTTATATTGAAAAGCACATTGAAATGATTCTGAATTTATCCTTGGTGGATAGAGACATTATTGCTCAACAGAATTACACGGTAGCAGTCGATTGCGTTAACTCAACTGGTGGAATTTCAGTGCCTCCTTTGTTGAAAGCATTGGGAGTTTCAAATGTTGTTGAGCTGTATGCCGAGCCAACTGGAGAATTTCCTCACAATCCTGAGCCATTGGCGGAAAATCTAACTGAGCTATCAACAAAAATTGTTGAGGCAAATGCAGACTTGGGTTTTGCTGTAGACCCTGATGTAGACAGGTTGGCAATAG
>NVRZ01000162.1 GCA_002401055.1 Bacteroidota bacterium | reverse complement strand
TCCGTTCGCACAAGTCTCATCTGTTACCACTCCGGTAACCACAATTGTACTTGGAGAGCTGTTGACCACAAATGCGATCGTGGTAACACAACCATTCGCATCGGATACTTCTACAGTGTAAGTACCTGCGCTTAACGGTCCAATGTCTTCTGTACTGAAAAGACCACCATTCCAATCAAATGTGAGTGGAGCGACACCGCCTGTTACTGTGATGTCTATCGCGCCTTGTCCGTTTGTACAAGTCTCATCTGTGATCACAGCAGTAGCTGACAAAGCAGCCAAAGGTGCCGTAATTACTATATCAGAACCTAATTGACAACCTCGCGCATCAGTAACTGTCAACTGATAATTTCCTCCACTCAGACCATTTATATCTTCCGTAGATTCACCATTATCCCATTGATAGGTATAGGGCAATGTTCCACCTGATGCCAATGTAGATGCCAATCCATCGCTACCTCCATTACAGGTTACATTAACAACTGAGTCCAGTGCGATGTTAACATCCAAATCGCTTATTAGAATAGTTTCGATCGCGGCACAATCATTTGAATCGAGCACGGTAATGGAATAACTCCCCGGACAAAGGTTTACTGCCGTTTGAGAGTTTTGGACAGGGGTAGTAATCCAAGAATAAATATATGGAGATCCACTTATAAAGGGTGTTCCACCAGATGCAACAACGGTAGCCTCTCCGTCACAATTACCACAGTTAGCGGGTTCAGTTGTAACCGACAATATTATGGGGGTTGGCTCAACTAAAACTACACTTGCGGTGGCCGTACACCCAGAATTGTCCGTTATTATAACTGTATAAATACCGTCAGGAATACCTGTTACAACAGCATTTGTTTGTACAGGTAATGTGTTCCACGAATAGGTATATGGGCTTGTACCAGAAATAGCAGTAGCTGTTGCCTCTCCATCCGTACCGCCGTTACACAGTGGATTTATCGGAAAATTTATTGTTGCTATAAGTAACCCTGGTTCAGATATGGTTACGTCGACTGTAGTATCGCATCCATTAGCGTCCGTAACCAATACAGTATAGCTACCTGCTTCCAATCCAGAGGCAGTAGCCGTTGTTTGAACAGGAGAGCTATTCCACAAATAGGTGTAGAATGGCGTCCCTCCTGATGCGATTAGGGTTGCCGAACCGTCATTACCACCATTGCAGCTGACATTGGTGCTATCAGAGATCACTGTAAGAAGAATTGCGGGCTCACTGATGACTACTTCTGCTTGAGCAATACAACCATTACTGTCGATCACATCAACATTGTAATAATCCAATGCCGTAAGTCCTGTAGCCGTTGCATTGGTCTGGCCAAGTGGGTCATCCCATTGAAACGTGTATGGTGGTGTTCCGCCTGAAGCAACCACCGTAGCGGAACCGGAAGCGGCTCCATAACAACTTACGTTAGTTAGACTGGAAATAGTCGCAATAAGAACAGGTGGTTCTGTAATTATAACCAAAATTGTCGTGTCACAACCATTAACATCCTCAATGAAAACCGTATACGTCCCAAAACATAAATTCGTAGCCGTTACTGTTTCTCCACCTGAGGGTGACCAATCAAATTCATAAGGCCCTATGCCTCCAGTTGCAGCAACTGTTGCAGCTCCATCACAAAGCCCATTGCAACTCACATTGGTGACGCTCAATATAGCCGGGAAAACAGTATCTGGCGCGATTAGTAAAATACTGTCTGTAAGAGAACAACCATTGGTATCTGTAATTGTTACATAATAAACATCTCCTACACAGATATCTTCGTATTCCGTTCCATCATCATAATCCAAAACATTGAATCCAGGAGGAGACCAGGTAAAAATATAAGGCGCAGTTCCCCCGGTAACATTGTCTAACTCTAGTTGTCCGCCGCAAGCACCTTCATCACAATCCAATGAATCGCTAACAGTTAGGTAGTATATAAAAGAATCAGGCTCTGTTATGATAATACTTGTTGTTGAACTGCATCCGTTCAAATCTGCGATTGTTACATCAAAAATTCCGGCACAAAGACCGGTTGCAGTTTGGGAAGTTTGAATCGCAGGATCATTCCACTGATAGGTGTACGGAGAACTTCCTCCATAAATAGTTACAGTAGCGCTACCATCGCACACATTATAACAGGTCAGATTTGTACCTGTTACACTTATTGAATCTATGTTGAAAATGGTTATAAGCACTGTATCAGCATCTGCAGGACAACTACCATTACCTGTCGTTGTTAAAATAAGCGCAACAGAACCGAAAGCAATTTCAGCTGAGTCAGGTATATACACAACATTGAGAGAATCAACAGCCGGGATAAATGTGCCGTTTCCCCCTGACCATATTCCACCACTAGCTGCGGTGACCGTACCAGAAAGTTGAATAGAATCACTGTTAATACAAAGGGCTTGATCTGGGCCCGCATTTACACTAATTGGAGATAAAAATGCTGTAACTTCTATTGTATCCATAGCTGCAGGGCAATTAGGATATGAAGTATCAGCTACCAACACCGAGTAAGTGCCCACACCCACAGTAATAGATTGGGTAGTGTCACCTGTACTCCATAAATATGAATAAGGAGGAGTGCCTCCTATTCCATTGGCAGTGATAGTGGTATTTGTCCCTCCAAAACATACTGTTGGAACAACTGGTAAAATACTTGCAAATAATTCCGTATTAAAATATACCCTGGAGGTATCGCAAATAATAAGGAATGAATCACAACCACTTACTGGTGTTCCACATACTTGGAAGTCTACATAAGGAGGTGGGGATGGGCCACCTGTAGCTATTACAGTATCACAGCCAGAAGTACAATTCAGCATTGAATCATAATCTCCCGGCGCACCAGGAAATATAGATGTCCAAACTATTGATTGATTATCATAGCCAAGCGCATACAGCGTTCCAGTGCAACCTTGATTTACTGCAATATCGTTTGAAGCGCTGGGGGTTGGAATAGACGTAATAGAATACTCATTCGGGTTGTTTCCAGGTTTACAAAAAGTAATATTATGGGGACCAGTACCTATGAGACAGATTACATTACCTACCTCGATCTGAGGTCCGCAGTCGACTTGATAATACAAGGCACCCGGGGGCACCGCTCCCGAGTAAATATCAAAAATAATCGCTTCAGCATCTTCGTGTAAAGTGAGGATAAACTCTATACATCTATCAGGTTTTGTGGTTCCACAACAGTTCCCTATCCTGACCGTGTCTGGACTGATCCATACGGTGTCTGGATTACTGCTTAGGTCGACAACAAATGAAGGAGTAATAGAGTCACAGGGTTGAGCAAACGCACTAAAATCAATACATATCACAAATATTGCGGTGCACAATACTTGCAACACGAACATTCGACTTCCATATGTTCTGATCACGTCCAACATTACCTTACTATTTCTAATAATATCATTTTACCCTTCTCATATCCTTACACGCAAATCTACCACCAATTGTTTCGTGATCCTTGTGGGCAAAAAGCATCTTTACTTGTAGGCATTATGCCTACAATAAATTTATTTATTAGTTGCTGATGCTACTTCTAATTATAATTGATTAGCAAAATGATAGACTTTTTAAAGCAATCAACTAACTGAAAACTGCCTTAAAATGTACGTATTATAGCACCGAATATGAAAGCTTCAAGCATATGTTATGCTAACATACTTACTTTATTCTCACGACATTCATTATTGATATCAAAGCAAATAAAAAGAAGGGAAAAGAAGAATTAAAAACTTGAGATAAATTAATAGGATTAATTTTACGGCTAGAACATTAGGCAGGTCTATTTCGTATGAAAAGATGTCTCTTTAGTGCTCGTTTTACATAGTTTTAAGACCACCAAGATGCAGAAGCAGCTATTATCTCTATTTATCATAATGCTTACTGTAAGTTATGCGTTAGCACAACCCCTCGGTATTTCCATTAGCGCGTTCACAAATATAAATTGTAATAGTGCATGTGATGGCACAGCGAGTAGTTTCACCACTGGAGGTTCGGCCCCTTACACATATTCATGGGTGGATCTTTCGATTCCTGATACAATTTCAGGAGAAAATAGCGATTCAATAGCTGGACTATGTGCGGGCAATTTTGCGGTGGTGGTCATTGATGCTTCTGGCACCATTGATTCGGCATTTTTCTCTTTAAATGAACCTGCAATTTTCACATCAACAGTATCTGGCCAATCAAATGTCTCTTGTTTTGGCTTGTGCGATGGGACCGCAACAGTTACAACATCTGGAGGTACAGCTCCGAATACATATTTATGGTTGGACGCATCTCTGAATCCACTAATTCCTTCTCAAACGGATTCTACAGCTACCAATCTTTGCTCAGAAGCATATACCATTCAGATTGAAGACGCCAATGGGTGTTCATCAATTTCCATAGCTACTATTACAGAACCTCCATTGTTGAATCTTGTTTTAGATAGCGTGATGCCATCATCCTGCACTAGCTGCAATGGAATTGCATCGGTATCTGCATCAGGCGGTACAACACCCTACACCTTTGCATGGAATGATGCGAATTCTCAATCTACTTCTCTGGCCGACAGTCTTTGTATATCTACATATTCAGCAAATGTGATAGACGCTAGTGGTTGTGTAACAACCTTGGAGGCAATTGTAACAGACCCATCTGGATTTTTTTCCTCTATAGATCAAAGTATCAGTCCTATCTGCTCAGGTGCATGCGATGGACAAGCGGAGATAGCTGGAAATGGAGGAAATGTGCCATATACCTATGCTTGGATCGATTTGTCCATCCCTGATACAATTATCGGAGCTACGGATTCTATTATTTCAGGACTCTGCACTGGTAATTATGTGGGAATAGTTATCAATAATGATACTTGTATTTCTACCACGGCAAACATCCTGATAACGGAACCTCCGACGTTTACAGCTACTATTACAGACAGTGTAAGCGTTAGCTGTTTTGGTGACTCTGATGGCACCCTTAACGTAAACATAGTTAATGGTGTTACTCCTTATGATTATTCCTGGTCAAGTGGAAACACAACTACCGGTTCGAGCTCTCCAAGCAATATTGATAGTGGATTGGCTGCCGGGGTATACTTTATTACAGTAACTGACTCAAATGGCTGCATCACCATTGACAGTACAATAATTTTAACACCTCAGGTATTACTTGGTTTCATCGTAAATAGCGGCGATGTACTTTGTGCTGGAACCTGTACTGGAAACGGTACGGTAAGTCAAACCGGTGGAACAGCACCGTTCACTTACTTGTGGGATTCTGGAACTAACCCAAATGATTCTGCGAATACAGGGTTGTGCGCAGGAACGCAGAGCGTTACTATTACGGACAATAATGGATGCATGTCAATCTCCTTGGTCACAATATCTGAGCCAGCTATACTTGCGCTTAGCATGACGAGCAACACTATGATTTCATGTAATGGCCTCTGTGACGGAAATGCAATGGTCACAGCCACAGGAGGCATAACACCACTCAGTTATTCTTGGACCAATGGCGACACATCAACTTTTACCGACAGTCTCTGCCCAGGTACCCATACAGTCACGGTTGTTGATTCTAACAACTGTAGTGAACAAATCAGCATACTTATCACCGAGCCATTGCCGCTAATTACAAATATAGTTGGAGGAAGCGCAGTATGTGAGCCATTATGCAATGCTACTGAGACCGCGGTTTCATCAGGTGGAGCTACGCCATATACCTACCTATGGTCAAATGGTGATACTGACTCCTTCGCGGATAGTTTGTGCAGCGGACTGGTTTCATTAACCGTTAATGATTCCAATGGTTGCTCAACTGGTGATAGTTCAATTATTTTGTCAGATACAGTTGTTCCTACTTCAAATGCAGGCCCAGATATTGAACTTTGCTTGGGGGCAACCGCAAGCTTAGGAACAAATGGAGCTTCACCCCTGGGTGGTTACACCTGGCAGCCCTCTGCTGATTTAAGCTGCACCAATTGCCAAAACCCTGAGGTGACACCAGCGACTTCTATTACTTATCAAGCAATCGCCACCAACATTGCGTGTACAGATACTGATGAGGTAGTAATAACAATTATTGCCTGCATAATCGACCCTATTCCAGAAGTCATTACACCAAATCAGGATGGCACCAACGATATCTTTGAAATCCCTAACATTGACTTCTTCCCGGAAAACACGGTGAGTATATTTAATGAATGGGGTGACCTTGTATTTTATACTGCTCAATATCACAATACAAATAACTATTGGGAGGGCAACTCTAGCACGGGCATGCGACTACCAGACGGTACCTACTTTTATGTATTAACCCTTGGTGATGATTCGGATTCCAAGACAGGTTTTGTAATGATTTATAGATAGGGCAATGGATAGGACATTACTAACTATAACAAATACAATACGCGCCATTAACATCAACTGGCTAAGAGTCCTTGTCGTACTAATTTGTTGTTCATTTTCAATACACTCTTTTGCTCAACAGGATGCATTGATAAGTCAGTATATGTTTAACAAAATGTTAATAAATCCCAGTTATACCGGCGGTACCGACAAGTTGAAAACAAGCATTGGATACCGTCAGCAGCACGTGGGATTGAGCGGAGCCCCGAACACACAGTTTATAACCATTCATGCTCCGATAATAAAGAAGAAGATGGGACTTGGTTTAAAACTTGTTCATGAGAATGTTGGCGTTACAAATCAAAATTCTTTGGTTGCTGCTTATGCCTATCATATAAGCTTGTCTAAGGCTAAGCTATCGTTCGGACTAGAAGGCGGAATTTTTAATCAATCTATAGACTTTAGTAACTTGATTACTACCTCTCCTGATGACAATGCGCTTCCTAAGAATAAGGCAAGTGTAATCATACCTGATGTCTCTTTTGGTGTATACTATCACTCTGAAAAATTTTACTTTGGAGCTGCTGCATATCACCTCTTACAAAATAAAATGAACTTTTCTGGTTATTCCGAATCCGATAGATTGGTTGTAGGTCAGCTGTCAAGTCATGTCTACGTTACAACAGGGTTAACTTTAACAGCGGGCGACAATATTAAATTGGAACCCTCTTTACTGCTTAGGTATGCCGTGGGA
>NVRZ01000161.1 GCA_002401055.1 Bacteroidota bacterium | reverse complement strand
GCAGTAGAATACAAACCTGGAAAACAGAAAGGTACGCAGAGAAAAACAGTTACCATTACGGCTAACACGGAACCAAGCGATACCAGAATATCGATATCAGCAGTGGTTGAAGAAATTCCAGAGTAAAAAGGCAAATTCGATTTAAGGAAACTTTATTTAATCCTCCTGTAAATTAATTGCAGGGGGATTTTTTATTACATTTAGTACAAAGAATCAAATATGGTGAACGGGATTGTGAAATTTCTTCTTTGTCTAATCGGTGTTCTGGCGGTATATAGCGGCAGTAGCTCCCAGCATCCTGAAGCTCAGGAATCCAAAACTATTGTTTACAAGTTTAATATCAAGGAAGACATTGGACCTGGAATCTGGCGCCAAACTTTGCAGGCATTTGCCGAGGCTGAGGAAGCGAATGCAGATTACATTATCATTCACATGAACACCTATGGGGGTACGGTTGTTCACGCAGATTCTATTCGTACGAAAATCCTGAATACTAAAACTCCAATTTTCGTATTTATTGACAACAATGCTGCATCAGCAGGAGCATTGATCTCCATTGCATGTGACAGCATCTATATGAGGCGAGGAGCAAATATTGGGGCTTCAACAGTTGTGAATCAGGAAGGCACAGCCATGCCAGACAAATATCAGTCGTACATGAGATCAACCATGAGATCAACCGCTGAGGCAACCAACAGAAATCCAGATATAGCCGAAGCCATGGTGGATGAACGAATAAAACTATCTGGTATCTCAGATTCGGGAAAGGTCCTAACGTTTACTACCAAAGAGGCTATTGCCAATAACTATTGTGAAGGTGAGGCGGAGTCTATTGAAAAAGTACTTCAGCTCGCTGGAATAACTGAATATAAGATTATTGAGTACAAACCAACCCAACTGGAAAAAATTATTGGGATTTTGGTAAACCCAGTTCTAAGCGGAATATTAATTATGATCATTATTGGTGGCATCTATTTTGAATTGCAAACGCCGGGAATTGGTTTTCCGCTTGCGGCCTCTATTATTGCGGCAGTTCTCTACTTTGCACCTCTATATCTTGAGGGATTGGCGAATAACTGGGAAATCCTACTTTTTGTATCGGGTCTTATTCTTATTGCCCTTGAAGTTTTTGTGATACCAGGCTTTGGAATTGCAGGAGTATTGGGAATCATATTCACCATAACCGGATTATCACTGAGTATGGTCGATAACGTTGGTTTTGACTTCACCTTCACACACACAGGAACCATTATAAGAGCCTTTATCATAGTTTTAGGTGCCTTAGTCCTTTCTATAACTTCGGCAGTTTTGCTCGGAGCGAAGCTCGTTACGTCACCTGTTTTTAGCAATCTCATTTTACAAGCAACGCAAGACTCTAACGACGGATACATTGGAGTGGATAATAAAGAGAAAGAACTGGTCGGGAAAACTGGAAAAGCAACTACGATATTGAGGCCTGCAGGAAAAGTTAAGATTGAGAATGACATTTATGATGCGGTAGCAGAAACCGGATATATTGATGAAGGAGAAGAAGTACTGGTTATAAAATTTGAAACCTCCCAATTGTTCGTCCGGAAATCCTGAGAATAGGCCGAATTGAGGCTCACCACCCTCTTTATTGGCGTCATTTTCAGATATAGTTTATTTTGTAAATCGTTGAAAAATGGCTATTATTGAAACTCCATTTTTTGAATTTATAGAAGGATATATTATGAGAGGGAGCATTTTTCGATACGTAGTTTCAGTAGTAACGGTAGCATTCATCGCAAATTCAGTTTTTGCACAAGAAGTTGTGGAAGTTAAGCCTGATGTAGAATGGAAAATTTACCAAAAGGCAAATTCAGGACTTTCCGATAATAACGCCATTAAGATTGTGATTGACGATGCTGGTGAAAAATGGATAGCTACAGAAAAAGGAGGATTGTCAAACTTGCAGGACTCTATGTGGACCTCCTATTTGACCACTAACTCAGGAATTCCACATAATTCAATTTATGCCTTGGCGATTGACTCAGAAGGGAATAAGTGGGTGGGGACCTACGGTAACGGTTTGGCAAGACTCAAAAGATCAGCTAGCGAGGGCAAAGAGGATGAATGGACCACCTTTAATTCTACCAATTCATTGCTTCCACACAATTGGATTCTTTCAACGGCGGTAGATAAGGATGGTGCAATATGGGTTGGTGCAGGAGATCAGGGAGTTACGAAGTTTAACGGTACAGAGTGGTTTGTATTCAATACGCTGAACTCGCAAATACCGAATGACGTTGTAAACGCAATTGCAATTGATAGTAAAGGAAATAAGTGGATTGGAACGGAAGATGGTGGGCTTACCGTTTATGATGGTGAAGGATGGCGCGTTTACAATATGGAAAATTCTCGTATTCCGAGTAACTGGGTACTTACCCTAACTGTTGATGAAAACGATAATATCTGGGTAGGCTTGCTGAATGGAGGAGTCGCAAAATTTGATAGAGACACTACCTGGACCTTGTATGACATGTACAATTCGGGTTTACCGAATAACTCCGTATACTCCATTGCTGTTGACAAAGATGATGTCGTATGGATAGGTACTGGAGGGGGAGGCCTTGCGAAGCTGGATGGTCACCAGTGGACAGTGTACGACAAATCCAATTCATCTCTGACAAAAGACTTTGTTTATGCTGTCTCCATTGATGAGAACAACATGAAATGGATAGGCACCTGGAAAGGTGGTGTGGTTACCATCAAGTAACAGAGACTCTATTTTATCTTCCTAAGTCTAAGATACCCGTTTGCCCCTTATAAGAAGTAATCCAAGAAAAGTCAGCAGTCCATTAACAATTAGGAGTTCATAGGCAAATACGTAGCCATTGAACCACTCCTCAGAATATAATCCTATAACATATGTAAGTGCGGGCGCTATAACGCATACCAAAGGCACCCACGTATCCCTCACTCCATTTTTGGTAAATAACCCAAAAGCAAATAAACCGAGTAATGGGCCATATGTATATGAGGCTACCTTTAATAAAGTGTCAATTACACTCTTATCTATCAGATAGCGAAATGCTATTATGACAAAGAGTAATGCAAGGGACATGCCTATGTGTACTTTTTTCCTGATACGATCTTTCTCTACCTCTTCCAGACGCTGAACACTTAAGAAATCTATGCAAAATGAAGTGGTAAGAGCAGTCAACGCCGAATCAGCGCTTGAATATGCTGCAGAAACCAAACCTAGGATGAAAAAGATCCCGATACTCAAACCCAAGCCAGAATTCAAGGCAATTGTCGGATACAACAAATCTGTTCTCTCAGGTATGCTAATTCCCTTCTCAGCAGCATAAATGAACAGGAGTGCCCCTAAAGACAAGAACACGAGGTTTACAAACACCAATACAATGCTAAAGCTCACCATGTTCTTTTGTGCATCACCCACATTTTTACAACTTATATTTTTTTGCATCATGTCCTGGTCCAAACCTGTCATGCATATGGCAATAAACGCTCCACTTAGCAACTGCTTAACCAGATGGTTTTTGGCTTTAAAATCATCGGTGAAAATGGTGGTAGAATAATCACTTTCCATAATTCGGTCTATCAACCCTCCAATACTCAGATTGATGTCTTTAGAGATCAGGTAAATGCTCAACCCAACTGCTGTAAGCATGAAAAATGTCTGCAACATATCTGTCCATATAATGGTCTTGATCCCACCTCTATAAGTATAAAGCCAAATAAATAGGATCGTAATCAATACCGTAACTTCATACGGAATTCCCCAGCTACTAAAAACAAATTCCTGTAAAACCGTTGCCACCAGAAACAACCGAAAAGATGCACCTAAAATTCTTGATAATAAGAAGAAGAATGCACCGGTTTTATATGACCAGTAGCCAAACCTCTTTTCCAAATAAGAATAAATAGATGTTAAGTTCAGGCGATAGTACATTGGCAACAATACGTAGGCAATGATGAAATATCCGATCAGGTACCCCAATACTGTTTGCATGTAAGAGAACTGACTTGCGCCTACCCACCCCGGAACAGAAATAAATGTAACTCCAGATAGGGATGTGCCGATCATACCAAACGCCACTACATACCACGGAGACTTTCGATTACCTAAAAAGAAGGATTCACTATCTGAGTTCTTGCTTGTCAGAAAAGAAATGCCCAGCAGAACCAGAAAGTAGATGCTAATGAACGATAAGATTAAAATTGGCGACATGCAACAAAGAAAAAAGAAAATGGTATCATTACTTTCTGTTTTTCGAATAGTTATGAATAGGACATGAGGGATAAGATTCTGGAACTGGAAAAGAAGGCGAGCTCACTGGAGCCGAATGAGGAAGTACGAAAGCACGTACGAGACAAAGTGGTAGCCTACACGGAGCGTTTTATCAACGAAATGGAGGATGAAAAGGCTTTTAATATAACCGCGGACAAAGGCGCGGGAATCTATGACTTCCCTATCCAGACGGATCCTTTGGAGATTGAAACAGTACTGGACGTCTTCCGTGAGAATGTAGAAAAACCTGGCCTAAATCCAGCATCTGGTGGGCATTTGGCATATATACCTGGCGGTGGAATCTATTACTCCTCACTCGGTGATTATATCGCGGCGATTACCAATAGATATGCTGGCGTCTTCTACCCGTCTCCAGGAGCCGTAAGAATGACCAACATGCTCATTAAATGGATGGCCAACCTGATTGGATATCCAGATAGCACTGCGGGTAATCTTTCCTCAGGCGGGAGCATCGCCAATCTAACCGCTATTGTAACCGCTCGTGATGCAAAAGGCCTAAAGGGTGCAGATTACCCAAAATCTGTAGTCTATACCACAAAGCAGGCACACCACTGCGTTGACAAAGCCTTAAACATTGCTGGCCTCGCGGAGTCAATCAGGCGATTTATCCCTATGGATGAAGATCATAGAATGAATCCTGAGGAGCTAGAAAAACAAATATTGCAAGACGCTGAATCAGGCTTAATCCCTTGGTTAATTGTCGCTGCCGCCGGAACAACTGACGTTGGCGCTGTAGATCCGCTTGAGGCAATCGGCCGTATTTCCAAACGACATGGCCTCTGGTTTCATATCGATGGTGCCTACGGGGCATTCTTTGTCATGACAAATAAAGGCAAAGACTTACTGCGAGGGATAGAAATGTCTGATTCAATTGTAATGGACCCACACAAAAGCCTGTTTCTGCCATATGGCCTTGGTGTACTTCTGGTAAAAGAGGCAAAGCACCTTCAACATTCTCACCGCTACTCTGCTAATTACCTGCAAGACGTAATCGAAACAGAAGGTGAATTGTCTCCAGCGAATATATCGCCCGAACTCACCAAACATTTTAGGGCTTTAAGAATGTGGTTACCACTTAAATTATGTGGCACCGCCCCTTTTGTTGCATGTCTCGAAGAAAAACTACTATTGGCTCATTATTTCCATTCCAAAATAAGTGAAGTTCCAGGCTTTGAAACAGGCGGAGAACCCGAGTTATCTGTTGTAACATTCAGATATGTACCAAAATCCGGGGATGCCAATGAATTCAACAAAAAACTACTGCAAGAAATACTCAAAGATGGCAGGGTATTTTTGTCTTCTACAGACCTTGAAGGAATCTTTACACTTAGGCTTGCCGTGCTCGCCTTTAGATCGCATTTGAGAACCATAGATATGGCGCTTCAAATTATTTCCCAAAAAACAGATGACCTTTTAGAAGCAAATCCTCAATAGTTTCTTAAGTAATTTATTTGATGCTATTTTTGAACTATGAATTTTAGTTCGTCACTTGTAGAAAAAGCTGTAGAAGAATTTTCTCGGCTTCCCGGAATTGGAAAAAGAACCGCCCTGCGACTCGTACTTCACTTGCTAAATCAAGAAGAAGTGGAAGCCACGGCTTTCGGAGAGGCAATTATTAAACTTCGAAAGGATATTCAATACTGTGAGAATTGCAACAACATATCTGATATCCATATATGTGAAATTTGTTCAGACCTCAATCGTGATCATGGTACAGTATGCGTAGTAGAAGATATACGAGACGTAATGGCCATAGAACATACGCAGCAATATCAAGGCGTATATCACATACTTGGTGGAATAATTGACCCTATGAACGGTATAGGGCCGGGAGATCTCAATATTAGTTCATTGATTACCAAAATAGAAGCTGATGAAATAAAGGAGGTGATCCTTGCGTTAAGCAGCTCTATGGAGGGAGATACAACCAGTTTTTATTTATACAAGAAAATAGAACAGCACCGAGTTCCAGTCACTATTATTGCACGTGGAATAGCCGTAGGTGACGAATTGGAATTTGTTGATGATGTAACCCTCGCTCGTTCCATCATCAATAGAACACCGTACGAGAGCGTCCTTTCAACCAAATAATTTCAGACTCTGTGCTCTTCGAAGTTAGGAGCATCTTTTTACAGAGTTAGAAAAATTGAACCATGAGAGAGTTCTTTAATCCAGAGAAAATCGCGGCATGTTCCATGTGAACGCAAAAGTCAATATTGGCACATGAAACTTTCTATAATCATTGTAAACTACAACGTAAAGAACTTCTTGGAGCAATGCATCAACTCCGTACTCATTGCCGGCTCCAAGATTGAATCATTCGAAATTATTGTTGTCGACAACAAATCAGTAGACGGTTCGGTGGCGATGCTTGCCGATAAATTTCCTCAAGTAAATTTAATTGCCAACAAAGAAAACGTTGGCTTCTCGGCGGCAAATAATCAGGGAATACGTATCTCTAATGGTGAGTATGTCTTGCTGCTGAACCCAGATACGATTGTCGAGGAAGACACCTTCCTCAAGTGCGTAAATTTTATGGATGAAAATCCAGATGGCGGAGGACTCGGGGTAAAGATGATCGACGGAAATGGAAATTTTTTACCGGAATCCAAGCGTGGCCTCCCTACCCCATCCGTTGCATTCTTTAAGATGATCGGCCTATCTTCCCTGTTCCCACAATCCGGATTATTTAATCATTATCACCTTGGTAACCTGGATAAAGATAAAGCTCATAAAGTTGATGTGCTATCAGGTGCATTTATGTTGCTGAGAAAATCAGCCCTGGACAAAATTGGAATGCTGGATGAAGCTTTTTTTAT
>NVRZ01000160.1 GCA_002401055.1 Bacteroidota bacterium | reverse complement strand
ATCTGCAATCAAAGTAGAATCTGATGTAGGTAAGTTAGTTGTGACAACATCACTTGTTGATTGATCTGTAATTAATGTAGAATCTGACGCGGGTAAGTCAGGCTCAACTGCATCGCTAACTACTTGATCTGAAACCAAGATAGAATCAAGGACTTGTGTCTCAATGTCTAGTTCAATATTTGCTTGTAATGCAATATGTTCAGTGACATCAGACTCTGTAGTTGCTGTCGTCGAATCAGTAAGCTGTGCTAAAACTTCTAGCTCTGCATTAGTTTCTGTCTCTTGGTAAATAGCAGTATCAAGCGACTCGGTGCTTGTATCCGAATTAGAGACGTTAGCAGCAAGAGTCTCCACATTTGTAGCTATCGTATCTATATATCCTGCGGTGTCAGGAGTCTCCAAATTATTATCAGCGATTGATGCAATAGCAATTATAGAATCGTTTGCAAGGGCTATCTCTACAGCTTTAAGAATGGAATCATTCTTCGCCATTATTAAGCTATCTCTTCTGGATATAAGGGAATCCATTTCTGTAGCAAATGCTTCAGATCCCATCCTTCTTAGTTCATCATTGACTTGTATAATATCAGACTCTTTTGCAGTAAGCTCTTGTTGAAGCCTAATGATCTCCGATGAATCTGCATCCACGATTTTATTCCTTAGCTGATTGAGCTCCATCTCATTAATTGTGGCTTCTATGTTAAGCCTGGCCACGTAATCCTCTATTTCCACGGTTCCAGCTTTAACGCCCTCAACTGTAGCTTCGCTTCCTAAAATTGATGTCTTTAAGAAATCAATGTTTTCTATTTCCTCTAGGAGTTCTAATTCTAATAATTTATCAGCGAATAGGGTAGAGTCGACGGTTACTTTCTCTTCATAGCTCAGTACATCTCTGTTCAGCAATTCGGCCTCCACGTGTGCTTCTAAAACGTCTGTCAGCCTAGGCTTGATAAAATCCAAGAAGGTAATCATGTAAATATCTCGTCCCCCTATGCCCTGAGGTTGTATTGAAGAGTAATATCCCGTTCCTTTACTCGATGAAACGATAAAAGAAATATCATCGTCCACCGTATTTATAGGGTAGCCTATATTTACAGGCTTTGACCAAACTCCATTACTATCCAGAGATGAGTTAAATATATCATATCCCCCCATTGAATTATGTCCTTTTGAACTGAAGTATAAATTCTTCCCTATGCGATGAATGTATACTCTTCCTTCTTCATATTCGGTGTTAATAGTAGCTCCCAAGTTTACCGCCTTGCCCCAATTTCCTTCGTCATCCATAGAAGACTTGTAGATATCTCCTTTACCATACCCACCAGGCATATCAGAAACGAAATATAGCGTTTTGTTGTCGTGTGAGAAGCATGCTGAGGATTCATGATATTCAGTATTAATACTTTTTAAGTTTTTTGGGCGGCTCCATTTATCCTTCTCAAATTTAGATAGATAGATATTTCCCTTTTCAATGTCTCGATAGAGTAAAATGGTGAGCCCATCACCTGAAACACCGATTATTGCATTGTTAGTCCTCTTATTAAATCTATTGCTCATACTCTCCGCTTGTGTCCAGCCGCCTTGAACATAACGAGTGATGTAGATATCTTCATAATATTCAGCATCTATTTCGGCTCTACCACCGCCTCTTGTTCCTTTCCTTCTAGAGGTGAAAAATAGAATTGTGTCGTTTTGGGTTAGAAATGGGTCGTAGTCCGGATACTCAGAGTTGACCTTGTCTCCGAGATTGTACATGAAAACACGCTTCGGTTTTTGCATTAATTTAATTGCCGAGTTGCATTCGAAAATTCTCTTGTTAACATCTGCAAGCGCCGTGTCTAGCTCCTCTGGGGAATATCTTCTGTGCTTTTTCTTAAACAATTCAATGTGAGCCTCATATTCCAAAATTGCTGCGTCTAAGTCCATATTGAGGTGCAGAGCATATCCGAGCAGGTAGTGTATGTATAGATCTACTCTCTTATTTTGGTTCAGTGCCTTTTGGAGGTAACTAACGGATTTATTCTTGCTCTTATTAATCTTCAAGTAACATTGTCCCACCTTGAAATTAACGTACGAGTTATCGGGACTTACTTCTTGGGCCAGTAGAAACTCCACCAAGGCTTTTTCAAATTTACTTGGCCCTAATGACATCAACCGCTCACCCTTTCGTATGAATTTGGCCGCTGCTTTTGGCACATTTCTGGAACTGAATATCTCGTTGGTGGTGAAACTCTTGATCACAGGATAGTAGGAGCTCGTGTCAGTCAAGCTGGAATCCTGTTGAACCGAATCTGTCTGCCCTAAAATATGTGGGCTTATGAGAAGCGAAACACCAAGAAATATCGGGAGAAAAAATAATTTGGGATTATCCCTTACAAACCTCATAAAATACTTGGTAAATACTTTGCTTTTTGCTTTGTGTAAGTGATAGAAAACTCAATCCCGCCACGGCCATTTGATGCGCCTTTGAGGGAGGATGTATTGATGTCATAACTAATTCCTATTCGGAAATCTTGGTAAAGACCTCCAACATGAATAATTACAGCATCTTTATTTCTGTAGTAGGGTCCAATAAAAATATTTGCATCGTAGCCACTTAGGTGGTAGTAAATGAGCGTGCCAAATTGAAACTCATTATCGTTGGTCTGTCTCATGTACAGGAAATTTGGTTCAGCACTGTAGTTGTTATTTATTTTAATCTTGGTACCCCCATGAACGACTAACCTCATTGGCAATTTATTCTTCTGGCCGTAGAAGGATTCAGTAGGCTGTGTTAGATGAAATCCTGAGACTCCTAAATATGGATTGAAAGTAGCGTTTTTCCTTTCATTATAGTAATACACTCCAAAGTTCACTTCCGGAAGGAGAATGCTGGTTTTTTCAAACGTCTCTCCCGAAGAAATCCCAGGATCAAAAGTTCCGCTAGCATAGGAGCTATCGTATTGATTATCAAAAGTAAGCGCTGAAGGATCAAAACTTTTGTGAATTATTCCCAACTGTAACCCCGTTGTTAAATGATGTTCATTTTGGTGATCTATTGTTATTTCATAGGCACCTGACAATAAAAAATTAAAGACATTAATTCCGGAAATACCGGCTCTGTAATTTAAAATGTATGCTCCGATACCAAATCTTTTCAACGGCTGATCATAAGTTAAATTAGTTGTTTCGAAAGGTTTTGAGATTACTGATTTCCACTGATTTCTATACTGGAGGTGAACACGATAGTTGCCTTTAAACATTCCCGTCAAAGCTGGGTTCAGCGTTAGGTGAGTGCCAAAAAATTGCGATAAATGCGAATCTTGAGAATAACCATACAGATTGGTCATAATCCCTGCTAGGATTAAAAATATCTTCAAAGCTCTTTTAATTCTCATAATCTTAAGTTTTGCTAATTATCTTAACAGAGAAACCTCTCCCCATATATCATAAACGAGGTCATTTAATGTTGTTGCTTTAACAGTGTATATATACACTCCCAATGGTTGTGGTACTCCTTTCTTAGTTCCATCCCATGATCCTTTCATTTCTTCGGAGGTAAAAATTAATTCTCCCCATTCATTGTATATAATTAATTCCACGGTCTTGAATGGCCCTCCACGAACAATAAGTATATCATTTTCTCCATCCCCATTTGGGCTGAAGGCCAGTGGAACAGCCGGTGGATATATATTTTCTATCTTTTTGTCAATTCGAATTGTATCCGTGCATCCGAACACATTAGTGACTATCTGCGTAATCGTCATTACATTGGATATATTATAAGTGTACGTTGGATTAGAGGAGCTGGAAACCGAACCATCACCGAAATCCCACGACCACAATACAGCATCTATAGACTCATCAATGAAATTAATTGGCTGCAATATTGTTGGATTGCTCAGGCTTAAGCTGAATCCTGCAGTTGGGTTGTCATATACCATTACCACCTGAAGCGAAGTGTCTTTATATCCCTGCTGTGATGTTACGATTAATGTCACCACGTAACTTCCAGCTGAGATATATACATGAGTAGGGCTTTGCAATGTAGATGTACTTGCGTCTCCAAAGTCCCAATTCCATGCAATTATTGAATCAAGTCCAAATGCGCTTGACGAGTCAGTAAATGTTGTGGTAACACCCAGGCAAACCGTGTCGGCATTAAAATCGGCGACAATAAATACAATCGAAACGGTAACCAGCAGCGTATCGATACAGCCGAGGTCAGAAATGACCACAAGTTGAACTGGATATACGCCTGTTGTTGCATAGGTATGAGTTGGACTTGGAATGTTTGAAGTACTTGCATCACCAAAATCCCAGAACCATTGAACAATGGTACCACCTACAATTGTTGATGAATCAGTAAATGAAACGGTAAGACTATTTCCGGTTGAGTAGGTAAAGTACGCTATAGGAGCAGGGTTAATAGTAATTGTCACATTATCTGAAGTTGCTGCACACCCACCTGTTGCGGTTAAGGTGAGCGTAACTTGCCCACCGGTTATATCTGCTGCACTTGGAATATAGAGCGCATTGAGGGTGGCACTGTCGGGGCTAAATGTACCTGTTCCGCTTGTTATCCAAACGCCCGTAGATGTGCCTCCTGTTATAATTCCGTTCAATGACACTCCTGCAAGGTCTGAACAAATCGTATCATCTAATCCCGCGTCTACTACTGGTCTTTCCGACCAGATAACCATTAACGAATCCGTTACAGGAAAACAAACCCCGTTGTTAGTTGAAGTCAGCGTTAGTATCACCGACCCTGTTGTATCAGCGAAACTTGGAATGTATAAAGTAGTAAGAGTAGTGTTGTCAGTAAATGTACCTGTTCCGGATGTACTCCATTGTCCGGTAGATGACCCACCGGTTACTGATCCGGTTAATACTACACTGTTAACATCTGTACAAACATTTTGATCTGGCCCTGCATTCACAACAGGAGCAGGAACTAAGTTAAATGCTAATGTATCCACTTCCGTATTACAGCTACCATTACTTGTGCTAGTGAGTATCAAGGTCACTACGCCACTTGAAAGATCTGTTGCGCTTAAAACATATTTTAACGAGTCTGTTCCAGTTAACACATTGGCACCAGGAGAGAATACGCCTCCACCTAAGGAAGACCATGTAGCACCTCCTGCAACTTGCACCAAGCTGGCTATATCGATTGAGTCATTGCTCGCACACACATTTCCTGTTAAAATAGCATCTACTTTAGGAGCGGGTGTAATTGTAATATAAACCGTATCTGTAATATTCAGACAAGCGTAAGTTGAAGAGAGAACAATAATTACGCTACCCGCGGTTGTGTCGCCATTACTAAATGCATAAGTAGGATTAAGTATGGTGTCACTCGAGCTAAATATGCCAGTGTCGATTCCCAAGGTATACCATTGGCCCGAAGATGCTCCACCAATAACTGTTCCCGATAAATTTAGAACAGTATTGGCACATACTGTATCGTCTAAGCCGGCATCAACAACAGGGATCGTAGTAATGGTAACCGCTACCGTATCGCTTACAGCTGAGCAATTGCCGTTGTTCGTGGAAGTCAATATTAAGGTTGTTCCGCCCGCTAAGCTGTCCGCCGCGCTCAGCCTATAATAGGTTGCACTTTCCGAGGTATTTGGGAAAAAAGATCCAGTACCAAGTGTAGTCCATTGTCCTGTGAATGCACCCGTATTAGAGCTTCCGATAACAGAACCATTTAATGCAAGCGAGGTATCATTGGCACAAATTATCTGGTCGCCACCAGCATCCACGATTGGCGCAGGGGTGATGGTTAGCATCAAAGAATCTTGAATTAAGCATGCATTGGTTGACGATAAGATCAGTATAACCGATCCTGCCACCGTGTCAGAATCACTTGGGATATAAGTAGTATTCAGGTCAGTGCTATCCACAAAGCTTCCAGTTCCACTTGTTGCCCAAACGCCTGTTGATGTACTTCCTGATACTGTGCCATTTAAAACATACCCTCCGGTATTGGCACACGTCGTGTCATTTCCTCCAGCATTAACGAAAGGTGAAGCAGTCAATAAGATAGCCAGTGTGTCCGATTCCACCAGGCAATTGCCATTGTTGGTCGAAGTTAAAACAAAAACTATCGTATCTGGACCTGGCGCAATCGTATCGGCTGTACTAGGAGTATAGGTTGCCGCTAGTAAGGTGGAATCATCAAAGCTTCCAGTACCTGATGAAGTCCAATATCCGGTTGTGGTTCCACCCGTTATGGAAGCACTGAGCAGAGCAACATTTCCGTTACACACAAATTGATTACCACCGGCATCTACAACAGGAGCTGGAGTAATGTTTACAAAGATCGTATCATCTTCTGGAAAGCAATCGCCGTTATTGGTAGACGTTAGAATAAGTTCAACTGTACCGGATGTTCTATCAGAATCACTAGGAACGTAAAATCCACTTAAGGCAGTATTATTTGGTGAAAACGTTCCTGAACCAGTTGTAGTCCATATTCCAGTGGTTGCACCTCCAGATACTGTTGAATTATAAAATACAGTGTCGTTGTTTCCGCAAACGGAAGTGTCGCTTCCAGCAAATACATAGGGGCCAGGGGTAATATTTACCGTAAACGTGTCAGTTACCGCAAAACATCCGGTAGAAGCCGGTGTAGTCAAAACCAATTGAATGGACTTTGGTGTTCCGGTTGTATCTCCAATACTGAAGCTGTAAACTCCATTTAGATCATTGCTATCGGAAAAAGTTCCTGTTCCCAAAGTAGTCCAATACCCGGCACCTGATCCACCAGACACCACACCGCTAAGCGGTACAAAATGGTTTGCACATATTACCTGGTCAGGTCCGGCATTTACTGTTGGAGCAGGCACAAAACTAATTTCCACCGTGTCAATTTCCACGTTACAAAGTCCATTGAATGTAGAAGTAAGAATAAAAGTTACAAGACCAATTATTGTATCCGAAGAACTAGGCGTATAGGTAGCATTCATTAGTGTAGGGTCGTCAAATATTCCAGAACCCGATGTTGTCCATAAGCCCGTTGTCGCCCCTCCAGATATCGAACCGTTGAGCACTACCAATGGATTATTAATACAATCAGCAGCGGGAGGGATCACCGATGCGATTGATGTCTCCGACGCGACCGGGATCACGAATGCCCTCAATGTC
>NVRZ01000159.1 GCA_002401055.1 Bacteroidota bacterium | reverse complement strand
AGGTAACATATATTTTATAGGGTATAGGTCGGAGCCCTTGTTGAGTAACATGCTTGGAGCTGGAGGGATTCGAACCTTCTCCTATTCCTTTAAAAAATGTTCAACATTTAACTTTGCCCAAGTCATCAAGAATCCCCTGATTGCGACGATTTCCTCATCGGTGTATTTCTCACCGTCCTCTTCCAATATGCTTCTGCATTTACTTATTGATATTTCTTTCATATGCTTACAAAGGTTGACAAACGTTAATTCGGCCTCAACAGAACCCTAATTGGGTACAAAACAGAGAAATAGTGAATTGCCGCTATTATTTTTTAAAAAGTATTTTTATGCAATAATTCTGGGTAATAAAACCGTCCGCGATACTGTCCGCATTGAAATAAAAAATCCCATTCTACCAGATAGAATGGGATTTTAAGATGTAGCCCGTAGGAGAATCAACCCCTAGTTTGTATTAGCTAATCCTTCATATACCGCAACACCTCATCATCCGTAATTTGGCTGTAAACCATTGTTGTGGCCAATTTCTTGTGCCCAAGTAGCTTAGAGGTAACTTCTATAGGAATTCCATATTTGATCCTTATGCTCGTCGCAAACGTGTGACGTGCTACATGGGAGCTCAGGTTCTTCTCAATGCCAGCTCTCTTAGCAATTTCTTTCAAATAGAGGTTATATCGTTGCTCAACCATCTTGGGAAGCGGCTTTCCAGTCTCCTTAGCCTGCTTCTTATATTTCTTTATGATTGCCTTGGCAGGCGCCAACAGGGGTACGCGAAGATAATCATCGGTCTTTTGCATGATAATCCTGATCCACTCAACTCGGTTTTCATCTTTCTCAATGTTTGAGTTATCAAGATTGCAAACATCCGAATAGCGTAAGCCAGTGAATATTGCGAAAACGAAAATATCCTTCGTAATTCTGATATGCTCAGGCAAATCCTCCAAACCTTGAATAATCTCAACTTCGGGAATTGTCAGAAATGTCTTGTGTGTCTTTTTGTGCTTGAATTTGTAGTCTTCAAAAGGAGATAGGTCCACCAGCTCTTTTCTTGAGGCTCTATTGTAGAAAGCGCTGAGCTTTTTTAAGTATTTGGTGGCCGTGTTTACCCCCATTCCTTGATCTACTTTTAAGAAATACTCAAAGCCTTCTACGTGTTTATATTCAAAGGTCTGAATATAAATATCAGACTTTCCAATGCTTTTCAAATATGCCTTTAAGTGCTTAAGGGTAGTCTTATAGTTGCCTATAGTAGTATGAGTGTACTCTTGCGTCAATCGCGCTATCCTCTTAATGTCTTTTTCAAATAGTTCTAACAATTCGTTTTTATCGAAATCTCCCCGGTACATAGCACGAAGCACTTTTGCAGTTACTTCTTTTCTATCCCTTGTTAAGTGATAATGAGCATTTTCAACCTCACTTCGTACAAAAGCCAAATAATTATTTATATGCTTATCATGAGTTGCTGCCTCCAATGTTTCATCCCATTCATTTAACTCACACCATCTATCCACATGGAATTCCGCCTTTTTCCTATGAACTCGAATTCTGCAACATATAGGATATCCTCCTTTGTCTGGATAATGCTTATTAGTATGAAGATAAAATCTAAGTGTATATCTGGTTAGCATTCTATCTGGTAGATTTCTATGTGTCAAACATAGTGTCAAACTTCAAGCCATTGATTAATCCAAATTTAAACAAATTTTCACATCTTATCTGGTATTTATTGATTTTGTCCAAATATAATGTGTCAGTTTTTGACACTTTGGGCGAAATAGAATGAAGGAAAATGAAAGCATTTTCAGCACCAGGACCGATCTAAACCCGAACTCACCACCTGATATAGACGCAAAGTAAATGTAATAAAAAAACCCGAAATATTCTGAAATATTTCGGGTTTTAAAAGCGGTCCGGACGAGACTCGAACTCGCGACCTCCTGCGTGACAGGCAGGCATTCTAACCAACTGAACTACCGGACCAGTTTTTAAAGTCCCGATAAATATCGGGAGTGCAAATATAAATTTTATATCCTCTTCTTTTCAAAGAACTTGGGATTATCCGCCTGTCGGCAGATGATCCCGAATGTGGGTCAGCAAAGCCAAACCCATCGCCTACGGCGATTCTTTTATTTCTTGTCAGCCATCAGAGAGTAAACTCTCCATGCCTTCCTCCAAATATTAATCTGAAGGTTGGGTTTGGCTTTGCGGAGAGAGAGGGATTCGAACCCTCGGTACAGTCTAAACCGTACGCCAGTTTAGCAAACTGGTCCTTTCGGCCACTCAGGCACCTCTCCGATAATTGAGAAGCAAAAATAGTAAAATATAGAATGTATTGAGAGGTTTTTAGCCGGAGCTATCCTAGATGAATTATAGGTCACTTAAAACTTGTTACTCACTTATTATTATTCCCAAAAACCTTCTTCAGAAGTTCGGAAGTTCTGGCGAGAGGATCCTCTCTAATCAGCTTCTCCTGGATAGCGATAAGAAAGAACAAACCTGTAATGGCTTTTTCTGTTGCATATTCATCCAGGTTAGGATTTACATCAGCGATAAAAGGAATTTTATTGTAAGCCGTAATTATTTGGGCCCAGTATTTTGTTGCGTTGGTCGCATCCAATGCCTTTTTTATAACCGGCTGAAACGCTGACGTTAATCCTGCGGTTGTCGTTTTTTCTAGGTATCGTGTCGCCGCATCATCTGCCCCTTTTAGGATGTCAAATCCATCTTTAACCGTCATTCCTGTGATGGCACTTACAAAAATTGGTTTCGCCTCGTCGGCTGCCTGCTCAGCTCCACGATTAAGTGATACGATAAAATCATCTACCAGCTTGTTCATGCCCAATGACCGGAGTTTGTCTTCAACCTGTTTCACTTCAGGAGGGAAGGGAATCTTTATGCTTGGGTTTCCTAAGAAGCCATCAAGTTTTGAGGCAGTAGATGTTCCACTATTGGTGCCTTTGACCAGTGCTTCTTTCAAGCCCTTTACCACTTCATCTTCAGATAAACCACCTACAGGTAATACTTGTTGTGCCTTTTTTGCAAGATCCAAGAGACCTTGGCTATTTGATGAAAAGGAGATAAAAAATACGAGAGTAAAAAGGAAGAACAGCTTTTTCATAGTAGTTGAGTTTTATTGATTTTAACGTAGTATATCCAAAATGATGCCAACGAAACTAAGATTTAATTATTACTTCCAGTCAATCAATAGAGGCTATGCTCATTACATAAAGATTGTCGCATAACTACTATATACGCAACTGATAACGCTTGAATTTTGTTGATAGAAATTAAGCCGCTTTAGTGCACGTGGCATATAGAAAACAATAAATACTTCACACTATGAGAGCAGTAATAATCTTAGCATTTATAACAATAAGTCTGATTGCAAGTAGTCAAACCTGGAATCCACCATGGTATAATGATCCAACGTGGTACCCAGAAACATTTACAACAGACAGTAGTTCTGTGTATCGACACCGTACTTTTTACAGTGCAATTCACGGTGAAAATATTGGATACTGGGTGGTGCTTCCTGCTGCTTATATGATTGATTCTGTTTCGGAATATCCAGTGATTTATTGGTTACACGGTGGCGCGACAGGGCCAATTTACGAAACGGCCATTGCTGATGTTGTAGATGACTACATAGAGGAAAACGCTACCTATTATCCAACTATGCGAAATTCCATACACATTTTTCCGAATGGCCTTGACTTCTCGTATTGGACGGATCATGCCACCGACTCTACCCAGATTGAAACATCGCTGATTACCGAGCTTATCCCAGAGATAGACTCCATATACAGTACGAGTCCACATCCCAGTTGCAGAGGGGTGGCAGGGCATTCAATGGGTGGATTTGCCAGCGTTAAGTATGTATTCAAGTATCCTCAAATATTCGGAAGTGCAATGAGTATCGATGGCTCTATATTTCCATCTTTAGATCATCAGCCTAGCTATATAAACGATCCCGCCTTTCCCTGGTATTTTGGATTCATGGGAAGTGATACCAACCATTTTAATTCAAACAGTGTTTATAGCTGGGCCGATTATTATTTTGCAAATACACCCAATGCGCCTATAAATCTGTTTATAATGGCGGGATCTTCGGAACCGTTGGAGAATTATTCTGCTACGCTATTTGTTAACTATTTGGATTCAGCTCATTCTTTCACTTCTCGATTCTTTGTAGATCCAAATATGTCACATCCTATTGACAATTTCTTAACAGCCTACGGTGACACCATCTTTGATTATTTCAATACGGTATTGTGTGACTCGTCCCAATATACGACGGTTAATTGTGATACGCTTGGATTGCTTGTGACACTAGGGAACGATACTTCTAATTGCGATAGTATTCTAGTGACATTAGATGCAGGGAATCCCGGCAGTTCGTACTTATGGTCAACTGGTGAGGTAACACAAACTATAAGTTACTTTTCAAATACTCAAGGAAGCAATACCATTTGGGTGAATATTAATCAAACCAATTGTGTAGACACTGACTCGATTGCCATTACCGTTTTAGCGGCAAGCAATATCTCTCAGTTAATATCCATTTGTTCAGGAGACAGTATTTTACTCGGTGGTAATTATCAGCTATCTACTGGAACCTATTCAGATACGTATGTAGCTGCAAATAGCTGTGATAGTGTAGTTGTAACTACATTAACGATTAACCCAGTTTATACTATTGCAACCAGTGTATCCATCTGTGGTGGAGATAGTATTTTACTCAGTGGAAGTTATCAGAAAACAGCTGGGCTATATTCCGATCTTTATAATGCAATTAGCGGATGTGACAGTATTATTCAAACTACATTATTCGTCAATCCAACGTACACCACGACTACCCCAAATGTTGCAATATGTAGTGGTGACAGCATATTGTTATTTGGAAATTATGAGCAAGTTGCTGGTACATACTCCAATAATTTTGGATCTGTAGATGGATGCGATAGTATCGTTTCCACTATGTTGATCGTAAATAACTCCTACCTCATTTCAAATTCAGATGAAGTAATATGCGCCGGTGACAGTATTGCCATTTATGGGAGTTACGAAATGCTCGATGGAACATACTACGATTCATTGCTGACAATAGATGGATGTGACAGTGTGTTTGCGACAACGCTTTATGTAAACCCAGTTTATACTATCGCCACATCGGATATTACCATTTGTAACAACGATAGTGCTCAGATTTTTGGAATCTTCAGAACAACTGCAGGAACTTACAGTACTACACTTTCGTCCATCTTTGGGTGCGATAGTATTGTTTCCACTTCCTTGGTTGTGGTGCCATTTTTCACAACGGTAATCGGATTAGAAATGTGCCAGGGTGATAGCATTCAAATTAGTGGTGTCTTTCAATACGGTGCGAGCACTTTTATAGACACGCTGTTTTCTGTTTCGCAGTGCGACAGTATAGTAACAACTACACTCACTGTGAATCCGGTATACATTGTTACTACAGCGGATGTTGAAATATGTGAGGGAGAAAGCGCCTACATATTTGGAAGCGACCAGACCGTTGCTGGAATATACACTGGGTCATTCTGGAGTGTGAAAGGCTGTGATAGTGTTGTGATAACCAATCTTATTGTTTATCCGGCGCATTCGGTAACGGCAAATTCATCCACCATTTGTGATGGAGATAGCATATTGATTTTCGGTACCTACCGAAGTGTTGCTGGAACTTATGTCGATACAGTTACCAGTGTGTATGGATGCGATAGTGTACTAAGTACAACCTTATCTATCACTAGCATGGATACCTCCATATCTATTTCAAATAACATATTAGCTGCGAATGAATCAGGTGCCCAGTACAGATGGATGAACTGCACTGGCTTTGTTCCGATTCCGGGTGAGACCCTTCAACAGTTTGCTGTTCAAAGCTCCGGATATTATGCCGTGGAGATTACCAAATTGACTTGCGTAGATACTTCGGCATGTGTTCAGGTAATTATAAATGGGATTGCAAATGTGGAAAACGCTACAAGTATTCGAATATTACCAAATCCATTTACACAATGGTTGGATATCAGCATCAGATTATCAAGTTCAGCAATAGGTAGCATTGATATTTATGATATTACCGGGAAACGGGTGCTGATACATGAATTTTCAAGCAATAATTTTAATTTGGATGTATCTGACTTGAACAACGGGACGTACCGAGTCTTGGTCAAATTGGAGAATGAAATAAAGGTGTTTAACCTGATAAAGGCAGATTGATTCCGGGTGCATGTTGATTGTTGCTTTTTCCAATTAAAAGAACTCCAATATTTTATTGCGCCGTTGCGGGCAATCTCACTATTTTTATAGGCTAATGCAATGAGCCTAGAAATATTAAATAGCACGTCGATATTTTGGATGCTGCTTGCCGCAGTTGTATTTGGCGTTCTGCTTTTCGTTAAGGCTCCCTATGGGCGATATGCTCGGGGTGAGAGTCGTTTCTCTATAGATAATAAGTTGGGTTGGGTGATGATGGAATTTCCATCATTTTTTATAATGCTCTACTTTCTAGTTACAGGAACGATCAACACATATTCCCTATTTCTTGGCATTCTGTGGTTGGCCCATTATTTCAATCGTAGCTTTGTTTTCCCTTTAAGGTTGAAGACTGAAGGGAAAAGGATGTCGCTTTCAATAATGTTCTTAGGAGCACTTTTCAATGTTGTCAATGCTGGATTAAATGGCTATTTATTGGCATTCATATCTGACGATAAAGCTGGCGCTTTCTTTGCTTGGAATTTTTACGTGGGCTTAGGTTTGTTTTTATTAGGAGCCTGGGTTAATATTTCAAGTGATAATGTGCTGCTTGGCTTGAGGAAGGATACGGGAAGTAGTTATAAAATACCATATGGCGGTTTTTATAAATATGTGTCTTGTCCTAATATGTTGGGAGAGATTATTGAATGGGGAGGATTCGCAATTATGGCATGGAACCTCCCGGCACTCTCATTTTTTATCTGGACTTTTGCTAATTTGTTACCAAGAGCAATTAGCCATCACCAATGGTACAGGCAAAGTTTTGAAGATTATCCTAAAGAAAGAAAAGCGATTTTCCCATTTGTAAAGTAGGTCTTAGTTAGTATATCAGATACCTTAAGTATAAATGAACATTATCATCGG
>NVRZ01000158.1 GCA_002401055.1 Bacteroidota bacterium | reverse complement strand
TTATACTTGGGATAATGGTCTTGGAAATGGACAATCTCAAACGGTATCTCCATCAATAACTACAACATATACTGTAACTGGAGATGATGCAAATGGTTGTATGGATTCGAATATGGTCACGATAACCGAACCGGCGGTTTTGGCCTTGGTTACGGGAAGCGTAGATGCAACTTGTGGAAATCAGGATGGATCTGCAAGTGTTTCCGTGAGCGGAGGAACAATGTTTTATACATATTTATGGAACGATTCTTTGATGCAAACATCAGATACGGCTGTAGGATTAGGTTCTGGTAGTTACATGGTGATTGTAACAGATTCAAATGGATGCCAGGATTCAGCAAATGCAGGGGTCAGTGATTTAGGGGCACCAACGATTTCCTTGGTAAGCTCCACAGGTGTAACTTGTTTTGGTGGATGCGATGCAAGTGCGTCTATCAGTGCGACTGGCGGAGCAACACCATATACTTTTACCTGGAATACTTCACCAGTTCAAACTGGAACAACGGCTACAGAATTGTGTGGTGGAACTACTGCTGCAACAGTAACCGATGGCTTGGGGTGTATTGCGATTTTGTCAGTAACAATGTCTGAGCCAGCTGCTCTTCTTATTTCAAATGAAACTTCGAGTGGGCCATCATGCGCAGGACAAAATGATGGTACTATTGACATCACTGCGGCTGGAGGAACGGGTACCATAAACTACTCGATTGATGGAGGATCAAACTTTGATACTTCAAGCAGTTTCACTGGATTAGCAGGTGGGAGTTACACGCTTGTTGTAATGGACGATTCGGGATGTACGGAAACGGGCAGTGTTATTTCATTAATTACTCCAGCGCTACTTACTGTAAATACATCTTCTGTGAAGGAGACATCTTCTGGTGCAGGTGATGGATCAGCTGTTGCAAGTCCTGCTGGTGGAACGCCAGCGTATACTTATTCATGGTCAACTTCCCCAACCCAAACAACGCAAACTGCCACTGGGCTTACCGCTAGTGGATATCAGGTAGTGATAATAGACGCGAATGGCTGTTCTATCTCTGATAGTGTAATGGTTAAACTTGAAGTCGGAATAAATGAAATGTATGCAGAAATAGAAGTTAAATTCTATCCAAACCCGGCCAATGACCAGATTACCATTGAGGTGAACTACAACGAAATTATTTTCCTGGAGATTTTTGATGTTGTTGGCAAGCAAGTTTTGAGAACCGAGATAAGTAGCAAATCTGTTTTGGATGTAAGTTCATACCGCGAGGGAATGTATTTATATAGATTATCAACAATAAATGGAATGAATGTTTACCAAGGTAAAATGTGCATTTCAAAATAATTAGATTAAATCAGAGCCAAGTAAACCATATTAACAATCACAAAAACAATTATGTTATGAGAATCAAGAGTGTACTTTTATTAGCAGCAATAGGGCTGTTTATGGTGCCTGCTCAGGCACAGCCAGCTAATATGAATTTAGAAGTATGGAGCCCTGGTAATTACAGTGCCAATGAACCTGTAGGCTGGAGCACGGTAAATGTGGATCTCTATGGACTTCCTGCAACTACTACCCAAGAAACAGCTAATCCAGGTGAGTTACTACGCTCGGCAAGATTAGAAACGAGAAGTGGTCATGATGCAGTTTTTGGCCCTGGTTCTGGCATTGACACATTACCAGGATTTTTATCACTGGGAGATACTTCAATCTTTAATGGTTCGCTTGGATTACCGTATACCGGGTTTCCTACCTCCATGGATTTCATTTATATGTCTAATATTCTCTCTGGTGATACAGCACTTGTATTTGTTCAATTATCACATTGGTCAGGTACGGCTAGAGTTGTGGATGCGCAGGGATATGTTTTCATTGATGGAGTAACGAACAGCTGGACAGCTGCAAATGTAACGTTTAACTATTTTTCAACAGATACTCCCGATACTTTGATGATAGTTGCCATGTCAAGTGCTGAGCTTTTCTTTGGAAGTCCAGCGTCTCTGCCAGGCAGCGTGTTGTGGGTAGATGATTTTGTTTTAAACACAGGAACGCCGTGTACAGGTCCAACAGCCGCCTTTAGCACAACTAGTAGCAATTTAACCGCTTCTTTTACGAATAGTTCTACGGGTACTGCTCCATTTACATATTATTGGGATTTCGGTGATAGCTCAGGTACCTCAACCACTCAAAATCCGAGTTATACCTATTCATCAGCTGGTACTTATACGGTTTGTCTCGTTGTGGTTGACAGTTGTAGTGTAGATTCTGTATGTCAACAAGTAACTGTTACTTCTGGAGGATGCCCAGCGCCTACAGCATCCTTTAGTTCAACGACCAGTTCTTTGACGGCCATGTTTACTAATTCGTCAACTACAACTGGCAATGTTGTGTATGCCTGGGACTTCGGTGATAGCTTTGGAACCTCTGGCATAGAAAGCCCAACTTATACTTATACTATTGCTGGAGCTTATAATGTGTGCTTAACGATTACAGACAGTTGTGGATCGGCGACTTTGTGCCAGTTTGTAACTGTTGGAAGCAACTGTCCAGCACCGGTGGCTAACTTTATGTATGGCGCAACCGACTTGACGGTCACCTTTACCGATAGTTCTTCGGTAACTGGAAGCGCCTCGTATGCATGGACCTTTGGAGATACCGGTACTTCCGGTGTCCAGAACCCTACATATACTTATGCAGCGGGCGGAACTTATACGGTTTGTCTTACTATAACTGACAGCTGCGGTACCAATATGAATTGCCAAACTATCACTGTTAGTTCGGTGGGGTGTAACTTGCAAGTTGCAACCTCCAGTACGGATGAAACAGTGGCGGGAGCCGATGATGGTACAGGAACGGCTATAGCGTCGCTTGGAACTTTGCCTTATACATATGCCTGGGATGATCCAGGTACTCAAACCAATGCGATTGCAACGGGTTTGGCACCAGGAACTTATATCGTTACTGTGACTGACTCGGCAGGTTGTGTTGCTAGTGGGACCATATTGGTTAATGCAGGTGGTATTAGTTGTAACATAAATCTAACATTCATCACAGCAGATGAAACTGGTCTTGGTGCTAATGACGGAACGTCTACCGTTGTAGCAACAAACGGGTCTACACCATATATGTACATATGGTCTAATGGACAAACTAGTTCAACTGTGACTGGACTGACCCCTGGAGTATATAGCGTAACAGTAACGGATGCAGATAGCTGTCTGGAAACTGGGACGATCGTTATACAGGCATTTACATGTACGCTAACAGGAACGATGTCAAGTACCGATACGGATAGCACGCTAGTGAATGGTACTGCAACCGTTACTGCATCAGGTGGCTCAACGCCGTACACATATTTGTGGAGTAATGCTGGTACCACATCCAACATTTCGGGATTAGTTCCTGGAATATATACCGTGTTGGTAACTGATGCTGATGGCTGTACCTATGGTGGATCAGTGGCTGTTAATGGTCCAGGATGTACCATCACCATTGTTGTCTCTGGTACTGATGAAACTCAGTCTGGTGCGAATGACGGAACAGCAAGTGTAACGATATCTGGAGGTACAACTCCTTATCTTATACTTTGGAGTACTGGAGACACTACAGCAACCATTACTGGCCTGCCTTCTGGAAGTTACTCTGTCACTGTAACTGACGTGGCTGGGTGTATAGGAGCTGGAACTTACAATGTGGCCGATGGTCCTATTGTTGGTATCTATGCACCTGATGTAAAGTTGGTAGAAGTTCTTGTTTATCCAAATCCCGCACAATTCTCAATCAACTTTGAGATAAGTGGTGTTAAGAGGTCTACGATTTATGTTTATGACCTTTCAGGTAAGCAGCTTATGATCAAAGCCATGACGGAGGAAGTAACGACAATTAGTTTGAAGAATCTCTCTCGTGGCATCTATTACTATAAAGTAGTTACTAACTCAGGTGATGTTTTGAGCGGTAAATTCATCGTTCAGAAGTAGTTTTCTGACCATTATAAGAGCCCTGCACATATTCAAATGTGCGGGGTTTTTTATGCATAAAATTTCTTGCAGCCTTTAGTAATATTGAGCGAGAGTAAGTAAGTTTGTGTATCGATTTTCACTTATAATTCTCCTTAATAATTGCACATTCTATGCCTAGAAATAATTCGTTAAAATCAGTATTAATTATTGGAAGCGGCCCCATTGTTATTGGGCAAGCGTGCGAATTTGATTATGCGGGAAGTCAGGCAGCAAGATCTCTCAAAGAGGAGGGAATTGAAGTTACATTAATCAATTCTAATCCGGCTACTATAATGACCGATAAGGTAATAGCCGACAATATTTACTTGCTTCCGCTTACAGCAGATTCAATTGTAAAAATATTAGAAGAAAGACAAATTGATGCTGTTCTTCCAACCATGGGAGGACAAACTGCGCTCAATCTCTGTAAGGAGGTTGACGAGAAGGGTATATGGAAGATGCACAATGTTCAGATCATTGGTGTTAATATAGACGCCATTGAGGTTACGGAAAATCGAGATCTCTTTAAAGAGTTAATGATCAAAATTGGAGTAGGGGTTGCACCATCCAGGATTGCAAATTCTTTTTTGAAAGGCAAAGAAGACGCCCAGGAATTAGGTTTTCCGTTGGTTATTCGCCCTTCGTACACACTCGGTGGAACAGGAGCTTCTTTTGTTCACACCACAGAAGAATTCGATAAGCTATTAACCAGGGGATTGCATGCTTCCCCTATTCATGAAGTTCTAATAGAAACGGCGGTGATAGGTTGGAAGGAGTATGAATTAGAGCTCCTGAGGGATGCCAATGATAATGTGATCATCATATGCTCTATCGAGAATTTAGATGCCATGGGTATTCATACTGGCGATTCTATTACGATTGCTCCGGCCATGACTTTATCAGACACCACATATCAAAAGATGCGAAATATGGCAATTTTGATGATGCGTTCTATAGGTGATTTCTCGGGTGGATGCAATGTTCAATTTGCCGTAAGCCCAGATGAGGATGAGAAAATTATTGCTATTGAGATTAACCCACGTGTATCTAGATCATCCGCTTTGGCTTCCAAAGCAACTGGTTATCCTATTGCAAAGATAGCTGCGAAACTCGCTATCGGTTACCATCTTGATGAACTCAAAAATCAGATAACCCAGAACACATCAGCTTACTTTGAACCGACATTGGATTATGTCATTATAAAAATACCTCGTTGGAACTTTGATAAGTTTGATGGCCCAAATAAGGAACTTGGCCTGCAAATGAAATCTGTTGGGGAGGTAATGGCAATTGGTAGATCCTTTCAGGAGGCCTTGCAAAAGGCTTGTCAATCCCTGGAAATTAATCGCAATGGGTTAGGTGCGGATGGTAAGGAGTTGAAAAATCAGGATGATATTCTGTTCAGCTTGGAACACCCAAGTTGGAACAGATTATTTCATCTCTATGATGCGATGAAACTCGGCATTCCCATTCAGACGATTCACGATATAACGAAAATAGACAAATGGTTTTTGTATCAGATAGAGGACCTTTTAATATTGGAGCAGGAGATTCAGAATTATAAGCTAAAAACTATTCCTAGAGATTTGTTATTTGAAGCAAAGCAAAAGGGGTATGCAGATAGACAGATCGGCCATTTGTTGGGTGTTTTGGAAAGCGAAGTTTTCAACAAGCGCGTGGAGATGAAAATCAATAGGGTGTACAAGCTAGTGGACACCTGTGCAGCCGAATTTGAAGCACAGACGCCCTATTATTATTCCACATTTGAAGGTGAGAATGAATCAGTTAGTTCTGATAAAGAAAAAATCATTGTACTTGGATCAGGCCCGAATAGGATTGGACAGGGAATAGAGTTCGATTATTGTTGTGTGCACGGAATATTGGCTGCAAAGGAATGTGGCTATGAAGCGATAATGATCAATTGTAATCCTGAGACTGTGTCAACGGACTTTGACATTGCGGATAAACTGTATTTCGAACCGGTATTTTGGGAGCATATATATGATATAATAATGCTGGAAAAGCCAGTCGGGGTTATTGTACAACTCGGTGGACAAACCGCACTTAAGTTAGCCGAAAAGCTCAGTAAGTATGGTATCAAGATAATTGGCACTAGCTACGAAGCGTTGGATATGGCAGAGGATCGGGGGGCTTTTTCTGATCTGCTAAAGAAAATGAAAATCCCATACCCGAATTACGGTGTGGTCCAGGATGCTTCGCAATCAATAGAGTTAAGCCGCGAAATTGGATTCCCCTTGCTCGTACGACCATCGTACGTCCTAGGCGGACAGAATATGAAGATTGTTATCAATGAGAAGGAGTTGGAGAAGCATGTGGTTAATATTCTGAGGAAGATGCCCGACAATAAAATTTTGCTGGATCATTTTCTGGAGAACGCCATAGAAGCTGAAGCGGACGCAATTTGCGATGGAAAGGACGTTTATATTATTGGAATTATGGAGCATATTGAGCCAGCAGGAATTCATTCAGGCGATTCCTATGCCGTTCTGCCTCCGTTTGATTTAAGTGACAATGTAATTGCTCAGATTGAAAAATACACCAAGAAAATTGCCCTAGCATTGAAGACAAAAGGATTGATCAATGTTCAGTTTGCGATTAAGGAAGAGGTTGTGTACATAATTGAAGCCAACCCCAGAGCATCCAGGACGGTGCCTTTTATTGCCAAGGCTTATGATGAGCCATATGTGAACTATGCAACCAAGGTTATGTTGGGGAAAAATAAAGTCTCAGATTTTGAGTTTAAACCTCGAAAGCACGGATATGCTATTAAAATACCGGTATTTTCATTTGATAAATTTCCAAATGTGAATAAAGAACTCGGGCCTGAAATGAAATCAACAGGTGAAGCGATCTATTTCATAGATAATTTAGAAGATGAATTTTTTAGGAAGGTGTATTCCGAGCGTAACCTATATTTAAGCAAATAGATAAAACTGAATATTTTTCAGAGCACACTTAGAGATGTTAAAGTTCGTATTAATCATTGTATTGGGTTACTACTTTTTGAAGTTGCTTTTTAGAGCGATGATGCCATTTCTATTAAAGTATATCATTAAAAAGGCAGAGGGAAAACAAACTCTTTTTTTGAAAGGCTTTAGAGTTTGGGGACCTTATTCAGTATTGGCTGTATTCTTTTTTATATGGCTAGCT
>NVRZ01000157.1 GCA_002401055.1 Bacteroidota bacterium | reverse complement strand
TGCTGTCCCCAATATTGTATTTACCCTCCTTTGGTGCACCCAGATAACCCTGTTCAAAATGCCCCATTCCAGAGAAAACCATGTCAATTGTTTTGGCTGAATCGAGATGTCGGGCATGCAGGAAACTGAGCCCTCCGATGTAACTGTTGCCGTTCCACCATTTTTGAGCTGTGTCCTGGGGCGGAACATACATGCCACCGTATAAACGAACTACTGTTCTAGGCTTCTCACCGGCATATTCAGTTTTAAAAAAAATGGCGCCGCTCATGGCATTGGATCCTGTCAGCACGGATCCGGGCCCTTTTACCACTTCAATCTGGTTAATATTCTCTACAGGAATTAAGTCCCAATTAGGTTTACCGGCCGAGGCATTTATCATAGGCATTTGATCCAGGATCACTGCTACTTTTGAACCGACTCCGAAAGTGAAGCCGCTTCCACCTCGTATTTGAGGCTCTTCATCCAATATGTTTACTCCCGGAATTTGATCCAGGATTGTTTCAACACTCACGGTGTTCCTGGCTTCAATGAGATCTTTTCCTACAATTTCGGTTGTGACCATTAATTCTTCAGGTGTTCTGTCATACCTTCCTGATGAGATAATGATTTCTTTGAAACTGCTGCTAAATGGTTCCATCTCCACGTTAATGCGCAATATCTCTCCCTCTTTCAGCTGTATCGCCCTGGCAACAGATAACATGCCAGTATAGGAATACATTATTGTGTATTTACCGGTGTCTAGCTCCAGAGAATAATTTCCGTCCAGATCAGCAGTTGTGCCAACAGTGAGGTCGATTTTCAAATATATATTTGCTCCGATGAGAGGAGCTCCTGAGCCTTTTTCCTTTAGGGATCCGGATATTATCCCTTTTCCGGACTGTTGGCTGTATCCACGCGAAAAGTCAAGCGCGATAACCAAAGGTATCATGAGAACAAGCAGAGAGTGGTGAGGAATAGCTTTCACGGGTGCAAGGTGATAATACTGTCGAAAGCTAATTAATAAAAAGAGAAATAAAAACCGTACTAACTTGGGGCTTGATGTAAGTAGTACCCTCGACAGGAATCGAACCTGTATCTAGAGTTTAGGAAACTCCTATTCTATCCGTTGAACTACGAGGGCTCAGAATTATTGAATTAAAATGCAGATTTACGATTAATAATTATTAGGTAGCCTGTGATTTTGTGAGTTTTATTATCTGCTCTTCAATTACTTCATCTTCAACTTTTTCAAACAAGAGAGATGGTTCATTAATTTGATGTCCAGCTTTCAGGTTCTCCAAGCTACTTCCGTTCTCCCAACTCAACTTGTCCAGATTCAGCATATTCCTGAGTTTTTCGCACGTGTGAGGCAAGAACGGTTCGAGTACGATGGTTAAGTTGGCGCATATTTGCAAGGCTATATTGAGTATGCCTTTTACAGCATCTTCATCCGTTTTAATCAGTTTCCAGGGTTCCGTTTCCGCAAGAAATTGATTGCCCAGTCTAGCTAAATCTATCCCATAACCAAGTGCTTCTCTAAATCGATAGCTTTCGATTGATTCACCTATTTTTCCAGGTATATCTTGTATAGAATCCATTACGGATTGATGATTTTGATTTGAAATCTCAGGAACTACACCGTGATAATATTTGTGTGTTAGCACCAAAGTTCTATTCACAAAATTTCCCAGAATCGCTACCAGCTCATTGTTGCATCTGGACTGATAGTCTTTCCATGTGAATTCACTATCCTTGGTTTCAGGTGCTATAGAGCACAATACATACCGCAATTCATCCTGTTTGTTGGGGAAATCTTCGAGGTATTCATGTAGCCAAACAGCCCAATTTCTAGAGGTAGAAACTTTTTGTCCTTCTATATTGAGGAACTCATTGGCGGGTACATTGTCGGGCAGTATATATTCACCATGGGCTTTCAAAATGATGGGAAAAATAATACTGTGAAAGACAATGTTGTCTTTGCCAATAAAGTGAACCAGCTTGGTATCTTCTTTTTTCCAGTAATCTTCCCAGTTCTTGTTGTTGTCAGCAGCCCATTGCTTCGTCGCAGATATGTAGCCAATAGGTGCATCTAGCCATACATAAAGCACTTTTCCCTCTGCATCTTCCAGAGGTACTTTCACGCCCCAGGATAAATCGCGGGTCATTGCCCGAGGTTTCAGCCCACCCTCAATCCAAGACTTACATTGGCCATAAACATTAATTTTCCAGTCATCTTTGTGACCCTCAATAATCCATTCTTTAAGCCATTCTTCGTACTCACCCATGGGTAAAAACCAGTGGGTGGTTTCCTTTAATATCGGAGAATTTCCACTCAACGTCGATACGGGATCAATCAGTTCTTTAGGACTCAATGAAGAACCACAACTCTCACACTGATCCCCATAGGCATCTTCGTAAGCACAATTTGGGCAAGTACCAACGATGTATCTGTCGGCTAGAAATTGATCGTATTCCTGATCATAATATTGCTGAACAGTCTTTTGTTCAAACTTGCCTTTGTCATTGAGAACGGTAAAAAATTCAGCGGCCGTTTCATGATGTAATTCAGAAGATGTTCGATGATATATATCAAAACCAATCCCGAAATTCTCAAAAGTAGATTTGATCAAACTGTGGTATTTATCTACGATTGCCCTTGGTGTGGTTTTATCTTTTTTTGCTCTTAGGGTAATTGCAGCACCATGTTCATCTGAACCGCAAACAAATAAAACATCCTTTCCTGTTAATCTTAGGTATCGGGTGTAAATATCTGCCGTAATATAGGCACCCGCAATTTGACCGATATGCAGCGGTCCGTTTGCATAAGGCAAAGCAGATGTTACCAAATATCTGTTGAAATGTTTTTTATCGGTCAATTTGTTCAAAGCTTACTTGTTATACCTTGCTCCAGTAAATCTTAAGCAGGTGAAATATTACCTTTGTACACCCGCAAAGTGCTGTATGGCTGAGCAGAAGCGCAAAAGTAGTATTTACTCAGGATTTAAATAGACACTTCTATCATGACCACACCGAATTACTTGTCAAAAGGCGACAAAATTGGGATTGTGTCAACAGCTCGTAAGATTACCGAATCAGAAATTGCGCCTTGCATTAGCAGATTAGAGTCATGGGGCCTGGAGGTTGTTCTTGGGGATAACCTATTCAAAAAGGAGAATCAATTCGCAGGTTCAGATCAGGATAGGGTGAGAGATATGCAGTCTATGATCAACGATGCGTCAGTAAAGGCGATCATCTGTGCTAGGGGCGGGTATGGTACGGTTAGAATTGTTGATACAGTTGATTATTCCCAATTAACTACCAGTCCTAAATGGCTAATTGGATTTAGTGATGTTACTGTTATGCATTCGCATATACATGCAAATTTCGGTCTTGCAACGCTTCATGGGCCAATGGCCATAAATTTTGGGGATAGTGAATCACTGGAAGAATTAAAAAAAGCACTGTTCGGGGAGGAGTTGGTTTATGCGTTTTCTTCCCAGAAACTAAATCGTAGAGGCACTTGTGAGGGAGATATTATAGGAGGTAATCTTTCGCTTCTGTATAGTTTGATGGCGAGCAATTCCCAAATGGATACGCGTGGAAAAATATTGTTTCTGGAAGATCTGGACGAGCATCTATATCACATTGACCGGATGATGCAGAACTTAAACCGTGCTGGCTATTTAGAACATTTGAGTGGCTTACTAATTGGAGGCATGACTAACATGAATGACAACGATATTGCTTTTGGAGCGACATGCGAGGAAATTATTGCGGAAACCGTGAGTGATTATGATTATCCTGTAGCATATGGTTTTTCAGCTGGGCATATGAAAAAGAATTTGCCTTTAATACTAGGCGCGCAGGTAGAACTTGTTGTGGAAGATTCGGGGTCCAACTTGAGATTTTTATAGAAAAGGGATGGCGGATCACAACAAATTAGGAGAAGAGGGAGAGAGCATTGCGCTGGAATATTTGAAAGATAAAGGATATAAAATCCTTGAAACAAATTGGAGGTCTGGAAGAGAGGAGATTGACATTATTGCTGAGCTCGACGAGACACTTATAATTGTGGAGGTGAAAACAAGACAAAATGATTACAGTGGAAGCCCAGAGCAGTTTGTTAACAATCAAAAGCAAAGAAGGCTGATAAAAGCAACGAGCAATTATATTGATGAAACGAATTTTAATGGTGAAACTCGATTTGATGTCATTTCAATTATTATTGGAGCTGGCCAGCCTGAGATAAACCACATATGTGATGCATATTATGTAAAAGTTTAATTCAATGGAGAAAAAGAGAAGTCATAGAAAAAGTAAGCCCAGCTACAACAAGGGTAAGTTTAAAGGTGCTAAAAGAAGCCCTCAACGAAGTGCTGGTGCCAAAGATGAAGGCTCTACGAGCATACGACTCAATAAAGTAATTGCCCATTCTGGATTGTGCTCCAGAAGAGCAGCAGATGAGCTTATTGCATTGGGGCAGATTAAAGTGAATGGGAAAGTTGTAACGGAAATGGGTGTTAAGATATCTCCAGACGATACCGTTAAGTACAATAACAAGGTGCTCACTAGTGAGAAGATGGTTTACATCCTTATGAATAAGCCAAAAGACCATATCACCACTTCATCGGACAGCCGGGGTAGGCGAACTGTGTTGGACCTAATTGGCAGAACCGTGAAAGAACGTGTGTTCCCGGTCGGCAGATTGGACAGAAACACAACGGGATTGCTGCTGTTAACCAATGACGGAGAGCTAACTAAGAAATTAACCCACCCCAGATATGGAATCAAGAAAGTATATCATATCGGACTTAACAAAAACCTTAAGGCTGTCGATATGAAGAAGATAGCGGGAGGTTTAATTTTAGATGATGGCAAAGCAGAAGTTGATGTGATTGCATATGTTGGTGACGGCGTGGATAAAAAGATAATTGGAATTGAATTGCACTCTGGTAAGAATAGAATAATTCGAAGAATATTTGAGCACTTGGATTATGAGGTTACACGTCTAGATAGAATACTATTCGCAGGACTAACCAAGAAGGACATCCCCAGAGGTAAGTGGCGATTTCTTAGAGATAAAGAAATTGGAATGTTAATGATGACTTCAGGGAAATAAAACAAATTTAACAGATAGCGCGTTCTCCTTATATGAAGGTAATTAAAAGGGTAGCAATTGTATTGGCGATACTGATTGCCCTGACGGTGAGTGCGGGAATCTTGTTTGCATACTTATATGGTGACGAGGTTAAAGTTGCCTTAGTTGAAAAGCTGAATGATAAGCTTGCGGTAAAAGTTGGCGTCAAGAATATCTCTTTTTCAGTATTGAGTAAGTTTCCAATGGCTTCTTTACAATTTGATGATGTTGTTTGCCCCTCTACCTATAACGAAAGGGACACCCTATTCTCTGCAAATCGGATCTTCCTGCAATTTGATATTATGGATATTTTTAACGGAAGCTACATTATTAAAAAGGTAGATGTAGATCAGGCTCGTATAGATATGAGAATAGGGCTACATGGAAACGATAATTATCACTTTTGGAAGAAAACTGAGAAGGAAGATTCAACCTCAACCCTGGATTTTTCAATTGCGCTCGAGGAGATAATACTTGACAATACACAGTTCAATTTCGTGAATAGAGCTTCTAAATTTGAGATTGACTGCTTTGCCAAACATCTTAAACTTAAGGGACTCTTCACCAGCGATACATATTCTCTGCGGGCAGATGCAGAAATTGATGTACGGTATATTTTGAAGGACAAAACCTACCTACTGCAGGGAAAAGACCTGATATCTGAATTAGAGCTCAAGGTAGACAATGATAATTATCAGATTGATTACGGATTTCTCGAGATAGACAATATTGAGTTTGACTTGACAGGAAGTGTTGAAAGTATAAAAAGTGCAGTTCAAGAATCCTCATCCTATCAACTAGATTTATCAATAAAAGCAAATAATGTAGACATCGCCACCGGCCTTAATATAATTCCAAAAGAGAACAGAAAGTTTGTAAATGGATATACAGTTCAGGGAAATATCGACTTGGAATCGAAGGTAACCGGAGAACTTGGTAATGGAATGGTTCCGCTGATCACTATAAGCTACGAGGCATCAGAGGCTTCGATTTTACACGACTCAACTAAATTTTCATTCGATGATATTTCCCTAAAGGGCAGTTATATATCCAGAACCTCAATGAAGGAGTTCACGGCAAGTTCGAGAACTGGCGAATTAATTAAAGTATCCTCCTACAGTTTATTGAGTAACGGAGATCTGTTAGAAGGAACATTAAGCTTGGCCGATTTCTCCGATCCGGTTTTGCATTTTACAACGGCCGGATCCCTGGATTTACAGCGCATGCACGAGGCCAATTATCTGGGGCTGGATACCTTATACAGCCTTACTGGGGAGATCGGTGTAGAAGCATCTTTTGCGAGCCGTGTAAAATACCTAAGCGACATTAAGAGAAGGGACATTAGAAAAATGAAACTCTCCGGAACGATTGAGTTGAAAGAGGTAGTAATTAGAATGAGAGAAGAAACACCGGACATAATACTGGAACGTGGAACGATTACGCTGAACGATAATGACATTTTCATCGAGAATTTATCGGCCAAAATGAAAAATTCAGATATGATTTTAGAGGGCTATTTAAAAAATATATTGAGTTTCGTCTTCCTCGATAGTGAGAAGCTATTTGTGGATGCAGAAATAACGTCAGATGAAATAAACATGGATGAATTGCTGAAAGATTACCACTCATCATCTTCTTCGGATACGTCTTATGCGCTCCGCTTTCCGGATCAGGTAAACGCCAATATTAAATTAAGTATTGGTGAGCTCAGATTCAGGCGGTTTAAAGGAAACGATATTAGTGGTGTTGTTATGCTAAAGAACAAAAAGCTGATTGCAAAAGAGCTTGTATTTGATGCAATGGGCGGAACGGTAAGCGCATTGGGTGTGATCGATGGCACCAGAAGTTATAGCATTCTAATCAGTTGTGATGCGGATATAAAAGGGATACACATCACTAAGCTGTTCTTTCAGTTTGAGAATTTTGGTCAATCTACAATAACCAATAAAAATTTAAAGGGTAAAGCAGATGTTACTGTTCAGTTTGCTTCTGTTTGGGATCTCAAGTTAAAACCGGATATGGATAAAATTTACGCCAAGGCTGATATCACCATCAGCAGGGGTGAACTGGTCGAAT
>NVRZ01000156.1 GCA_002401055.1 Bacteroidota bacterium | reverse complement strand
ATCATGGATGATTGAAACCGGCGCGCCAAACGGCACGTCCAGGCTTGCCATCGCCCCATGATGGGACGCGCATAGCGAATTACCATTATATAAGCCACTGTTTTCTCTTCAGGAGAAGCACCATTGTACACATACAATTGGAGTACAACTCCTTCTCAAAGCAATGCTACTGTCACGGGCTTGTCTAGCGGAAATTATTATGCAACTGTCACTGATGGCCTTGGTTGCGACTCAGTGGTGGCAATAGGGATAGCTGAGCCTTCAGCCCTTTTGGCAAATGCCTTACTAAGTGAAGTAAGTTGTAATGGTGGTGGTGATGGATCTATTACTTTAATAGTTTCAGGTGGAGTGCCTTCTTATACCTATCTGTGGGATGACCTGTCTTCACAAACAGCAATTACTGCAACGGGCCTTTCGGTGGGAAGCTTTACAGCAACTGTTACTGATGTTAATGGTTGTACCGTTATAGCAAGTGCGATAATCACAGAACCTTCGTCCTTGACAGTAAATGTAGTAGGTTCAGATGTAAGTTGCAATGGAGCATGTGATGGTGTTGCTAATGCGTTTGTATCAGGTGGAACTGCGGCGTATACGTACGCATGGAACACTGCACCTGCACAATCAAATGCAAGCGCTACTGGTTTGTGTCCTGGAACTTATACGGTGAATATAGTAGATGCCAATGGCTGTAATACATCTGATGGCGTTGTGATAACTGAACCACCTCTGCTGACGAGCAGCATTTCTTCGGTAAATCATGTAACATGTAATGGCGGTACTGATGGTAACGCCACGGTGGGTTCATCAGGTGGTACACAACCTTACACTTATTTATGGAATGATCTGTCAGGGCAAACTGACTCCATAGCGGTCAATTTTTCTGCAGGAACTTACTTGGTAACCGTTACAGATGCCAACGGATGCGACGTCTTTAATGAGGTTTTGATTGTAGAGCCACAACTCCTTACAGCGAGTGTGGCTCTAAGTGGCATCATAAGTTGCAAAGGAGCTGATGATGGGCAGGCAACAGTTTCAACCACAGGAGGTACTCCCGCTTATACCTATTTATGGAACGATGTTTCTGCCCAAACAACTTCAACGGCTGATGGGTTAACTCCGGGAAACTATATTGTAACAATAACCGATCTATATGGTTGTATTACTACATCAAGTATTGGTATCACGGAGCCTGATCTTCTTACTGCAGCTATTGGCGATAGTTCGAATGTAAGTTGTTTTGGTGGGAGTAATGGATCCGCGACCGTCACGGTCGTAGGCGGCACAGCTGCATATACCTTTCTGTGGAATGATATATCTGCTCAAAGTAACGCAACTGCAAGTGGGCTTTCAGTTGGAAATTATGTTGTAACGATTACTGACGCCAATGGTTGCGACACGCTGACCAACGTGTATATATCGGAGCCGTCACTGCTTACGCATACAATTACATCGGTAGTTGATGTTAGATGTAACGGTGATTGTGATGGTACGGCAACGGTGGCGGCATCTGGAGGAACACCAGGGTATTCATATGTATGGAATACCACCCCGTTTCAGTCAAATGCTACTGCAACAGGGTTGTGCCCTGGAGAATATATCATAACCGTTATTGATGCAAATGGATGTGTAACTTCAGATACAGTTACTATCATAGAACCAAAGGTTCTTGTTATAAGTCTTGATCCTATTGTATTCCATGTAAAGTGTAAAGGTGGCAGCAATGGAGAGGCAACCGTAACTGTAACTGGTGGTTCAACACCGTATACATACGCGTGGGATGATCCATTTACACAAACCACAGCTACAGCTACCGGACTATCTGCAGGTCCCTACATTGCCTTGGTTACAGATTCAAACAATTGCGGTTCAACTGGAAATGTAACCGTAACGATCTTTGAGCCGTCTCAATTTCTTGCCGTTGGAATTACGGACAGCTCTGCTGTAAGTTGCAGCGGGGGAAGCGATGGAACAGCAACTGCTTTAGCATCAGGTGGTACACCTTTTTACACTTACTCGTGGAGCACAGTACCTGTGCAAAATTCCTCAGCAGCGACCGGGCTCTCAGCAGGTTTGTATACAGTAATCGTTTCAGATGCAAATGGGTGCGACACATCGATAAGCGTTAATATTGATGAACCAACTCTTGTTGTTGCTCTGATTGCGAGCAGCACGAGTGTAACTTGTCAGAGTGGAAGTGACGGAACTGTAACTGCAAGTGCTTCTGGAGGAACGACACCATATTCATTTTCATGGAGTACCTCTCCAGCTCAAACTACTTCTATTGCAACAGGACTAATGGCTGGAACCTACACTGTAACTGTTACTGACAGCAATAACTGCGCTTCTTCTTCTGCCGTTATAATTACCGCACCTGATTCAGTATTGATAAGCACAACAAGTGTGGATGCAAATTGTGGAAATAGTGATGGTGCGGCCAGCGTTGCTGTAACAGGAGGCGTATTGCCATATTCATATTTGTGGAGTCCAGGAGGAGAAACCACTGATTCCATCTCGTCAATTTCTTCTGGCGTTTATTCAGTAGATGTTATGGATGCCAATGGTTGTGTGGGAGCAGGAACAGCTGTCGTTTTGATCAATGACATTGCAGTTTTTATTATTCAGGATTCAATTGAGGAAGTAGATTGTTTTGGTGGAAGCAGCGGCACCTCTACTGTTAGTATTGTATCAGGTACCCCTCCCTTTACATTAGCTTGGAGCCACGATTCACTCCTAACTGATTCAACAGCAACAGGTTTGTATGCCGGAGTCTATTATCTGACCGTCACTGATTCAAACGGATGCCTGAAAACTGAGCAGATTATTATTGCTGGCCCAGATCCAATATTAGATAGTGTTAACTTTGAAGACGTTACTTGTTTTGGCGATTCTAACGGTGAGGCAACTGTCTATGCGAGTGGCGGAACACCTCCTTTTACCTATTCGTGGAGTACAATTCCAGCACAGACTGACACTGTTGCCACCGGACTTAGTGCAGACACCTACAATGTTACCATAACGGATGCACAGGGTTGTGACACGGTTGCTGCAATCCCAATTTCGAGTCCAGATAGTATGATAGCAACTATAACCAGCGTTACGAACACAGGCTGTAATGGCGCTTGTGATGGCACCGCGACGGTAGTCGGTTCTGGAGGCACTGCGCCTTACGGCTATTCCTGGAATACAGCACCAATAAAGACAGATCCTGTTGCAACCGGACTATGCCCCGGATCCTACACCATAACATTGATGGATTCAGAAGGATGCCTTGCAATGGCGGATACGATTATCACCCAACCTGATACGCTTTCACTTACCATAACCAATGTCATCAATATATCTTGCAACGGATACGTTGATGGCCAGGCTACTGCAACTGCATCTGGTGGTACACCCGGATATGATTATTTATGGACCTCCGTAACTCCGGTTCAAACTGATTCCATTGCTACAGGTTTGCAGCCCATAACACACACGGTATTTGTAACAGATACGAATGGTTGTACAGCCTCTGTAAGTGTAAGCATTACGGAGCCCAGCGTATTCACCGTGATTTCAGGGGCGGTTACTCATGTTTCTTGCCCGGGTGGTAATGATGGTACTGCCTTGGCATTGCCTTCGGGTGGAACGCCTCCATATTTTTATTCGTGGAACACGGTGCCGGTTCAGAGTGATTCTATGGCCGTCGGATTAGGTGCTGGGACAGTAACTGCAGTTGTTACAGACACTAACGGTTGTACGGACAGTGTAGTATTTGTAGTTAATGAACCTGCATCATTCACGGCGGTTATATCTGATAGTACCAATGTGAGCTGTTTTGGAGGAAGCGATGGAGAGGTAACCGTTACTGCTGGAGGAGGAGCCGGAATTTACACGTATCTGTGGAGCGATCCGGATAGTCAGGTAACTGCAACTGCAACTGGATTATCGGCAGGAAATTACAATGTTCTTGTAACGGATAATAATGGTTGTTCTATAATCGTGAATACGTCCATCATTGAGCCTAGTGAGCTCATTGCAACGATAACAGATAGTGCAGATGTAAGTTGTAATGATGGAAACAATGGATCGGCATTGGTGTCTGCGTCTGGAGGCACCTTCCCCTATGTTTATCTGTGGGATGATGATTCGGCCCAGACAACTGATTCAGCAGTTGCTTTAAGCGCAGGAATATACACTGTTACGGTTATAGATAGCTTAGGCTGTGAAGCTTTAGCGACTCATGAAATTATAGAGCCGGTTTTACTTATCGCTTCGTTTTCTATTGTTGCAAACGTAAACTGCGCGGGTGATAGTACGGGATCTGCCACAGTGACTGCATCTGGGGGTACACCTCCTTTTACGTATTTGTGGAATGATCCGACTAGTCAAACCGATTCAACAGCTTTAAATTTATCAGCGGATACATTTAATGTGATGGTCACGGATTTCATGGGATGTGACACATTGGTAAGTGTAATAATTACGGAACCAGATTCATTGTTTATTACTTTCTCATCAGTTACGGATATTAATTGCTACGGCTATAGCACTGGGGAAATCACTGCAAATGTTACGGGGGGCATCGCACCGTATACTTATACCTGGAATATTTCAGATACCTCTCAGCAAACGAATTCCACGGTAACTGGTTTGCCTGCTGGAAGTTATACGCTTACTATAATTGACGGGGGCGGCTGTGCGCATATGGATAGTATTACATTATCTGAACAGCCAGAAATCGTCATAGCTATGGCAAATGACACACTTATTTGCGTTGGTATGAGTGTGCCAATAAGTGTTACGGCTAATGGTGGGACAGGAAATTTATCTTATATCTGGAGTGGAGATCTAGATACAATAGGGCAAGGGCCTTTCACAGTACAGCCAGTAGACACATCCTATTACATTGTTACGGTTGAGGATAGCTTGGGCTGCCAAGCTGTAGATACTTTTATAATAAACGTATCGCCATTTATTATAATTTTTACGCTTCCTGATTCAATTTGTGAGGGGGATAGCACAACAATAGGGGTTACCGTTTTGGGTGGGGATGGTGATTATAGCTACTATTGGAGCAATACGGGCGATACAACGGCCATGATTACAGTGTGGCCAGTGGAGACAAGTTATTATGTTTTATCCGTAACGGATGGCTGCGGAACTCCTCAAGCTATTGATTCTGTGCTTGTTGAGGTTAGTCCATATCCAGTTGTTGGCATATTCCCACAGGATATAAGCGTTTGTGAAAATGCAACCATTGGATTTATAGACTTAATTGCCAATCCGGAAGGGTCCACCTATTATTGGGATTTTGGTGATGGGACTGTAGATACAACTACCAACCCATTTATTACTCACGTTTATGATAATGTTGGCATCTTTAATTTGTCGGTGTCAGTTATTTCTGCAAATGGATGTCAAACGGATTCGAGTGATGTAGGTACCATCTTTATCTCACCATTGCCTACAGCAGATTTTAGTGCGGCAACTATAGATTCGGCCATTTTGCAGCCAACAGTTGCATTTACAGACCTTTCATTTGGTGACCCATTCATGGGAGATTCGATATCCACATGGTATTGGGATTTTGGGGATGGTACAAACTCTATAGAACAACACCCAGTTCATGTATACAATGATACTGGTACGTACATAGTTATGTTGGCTATAACCAATGAGTTCGGGTGCCCTGATACTATATATATAACCTTGGTAACCTGTTCGGATCAACCAACAAGTGGAACAGTTATAGTTATCTCCGCTATACCTGGTGTGTCATGTAGCGCTAATCCTAACGTTGTTGACATAGCAAACGCCACAGTTAATTTTTCGGCAAGTGAATCAATCACTTACAATTGGGACTTTGGAGACAGCGATACTTCAAGCATTAGGAATCCTACACATATTTATCAAGATACCGGATTATACAATGCTGTGCTCACAATAACAGATCAGTATAAGTGTATGAATACCTGCAGTCTGACGGTGATTGTTGAACCCAACTATGATATTAAGGTGCCTAATGCCTTCACGCCAAATCCAAATGGGCCGAATGGCGGAGGGTATGATATCAACATATTTAACAATGATGTCTTCTTTCCTATTGTTGACTATGTGGATGACTTTCACATGATGGTATTTAACAGGTGGGGAGAACTGGTGTTTGAATCCTTTGATGTAAAGATTGGATGGGATGGCTACTATAAGGGTAGACTTAGCCAGGCGGATGCCTATGTATGGAAAATATGGGTGAGGTTTTTTGATGGTAAGGAAGTGAACTTACTCGGGGATGTAACTTTAATAAGGTAATGATGAGGCGACTGCTGCATATGTCAATTTGGGTGTCCGTGTGTTATTTCATAGGGATAGTCTGTGCAATGGCGCAGGTTAAGTATACCAAGGTTCAAAAGGAGCTGATGAAGGAAGCCAACTATTATTTCAATTACGGCAACTATATGGGTGCTCAAAACATTTATGACAGCATATACTTGGTAGATAGCACATCGCTTGAGTTAAATTTTAGATTGGGTATATGTAAGTTGGTAACCAATAGCTCCAGATCAATATCGGCCAAGTATTTTAAGATTGCTAGCGATGGAGGGCATACCGAAGCCCATTTCAGCCTAGGGAACTGGTATCACTTACAATACAAATTTGACAAAGCAATAGAGTTGTATGAAATCTATAAGAATAGTGAAGGGAAAAAGTCAATTGATGATTTAGAAATTGATGTTCGAATCGCTACATCGAAGAGGGCAAGAGAAATGGTAAAGGAACAAGTTGATGTAAAAATTGAAAATATGGGTGATCAGATTAATACTGAATTTCCAGAGTATGTTCCCGTTGTGTCGGCTGATGAATCAGTGCTGATATTTACCTCGAGAAGAGAAGGAAGTACTGGAAGGAAGCTGGATCCCTATGGTGGGTATTTTGAGGATATATACATTTCGTATAAGGAAAATGAGAAATGGCTTCCACCTGTTGGAATTAGTGGGAACATCAATACGGATAATTATGATGCATGCGTTGGTTTGTCGGCGGATGGAACTAAGTTAATAACCTACAAAACGAATGAGACCTTTGATGGTGGAGACCTCTACGTGTCAACTTTAGCGGATGAGGTGTGGCAGAAGCCGGTCAAATATGGCCCGAGCATTAATAGTAAGTATTTGGAGCCTAGTGCAAGCTTATCTGTTGACGGGAATACCCTTTACTTTTCGAGCAATC
>NVRZ01000155.1 GCA_002401055.1 Bacteroidota bacterium | reverse complement strand
GCCGATACAATAATTCCTGGCGCCACTTCTGTGACTCTAAATATTACTGGGGATGTTATGCATTACCTGGGAATGTCTACAGGTACGAGTGTTGTTAATCCAGCGGCAACTGTAGTTATTTACACTTACACTGTTATACCACAGCCAGATACTATTAACGATACAACTTTTATGATTTATATGCAGGAGCAATATGACACTACGTTGCAAAGTACCACTGTATTAGGTTGTAATACCGTAGTTGATATTCTATTTAGTGTAATGACAACATCTTCGAATATTATATCTACAATGTACGGTTTAGACACCGTTTCATATGCGCCATATGACTCAGTTGGGATATCTACTTTGCAAGCATTAGTACAACCAGATTCTGTGGTTATTATAAGTGGAAATTCCCTGGTTGTGATTTCACCGAATATGATCTCAGTTGGGCAGGATACGTTCAATATTTTCTGGGATGTAATACTCACGGACTCGATCGTCTTTAATGTAAGTGCTGATTTAAATACATATAATATTGACTATGTTTTTGTTGATACAATATTTCCTGATACTACATTTATTCCTGCCGAAACGATTTTCTCTGGCTACTGTGAAACTATATTCATGGAGGCAGATACCCTGATTTCTCCTCCAGATCCTATTTTTGGATACACGCTCGCCAAAGCCCATGAGTTTAAGTACACATATTTAACTCCAGGTACCAAAACCATAATGCTCTATACAGTTAGTAAGTGTAGTACCTGTGAAGACACGCTTTCGATAGACTCTGTAGCGCAGGAAATTTATATATCCAAAGTTGATGCTGATTTCACGATCAATGCACCTTTTGGGGGTGATACATCTAATTGTGTTGTAGGCTCCTTCTTCTTCCAAGATATCACTACAACCATTTATAACACATATGAAAGAACGTGGGATTTTGGAGATGGATTTATTCTGGTCTCCCCACCTTTTCCCTTCGTTAACAATCCAATTCCTTCGTTTACGCATCCAACATCTTGTGCTCCCGGCGGGTCCTCAGCCGGATCATATGAGCAGGTGAATCATGTTTACTGCATTCCAGGAACCTATGATGTTAAAATGATAACAACGGATCAGTTTGGCTGCAAGGATAGCGTTGTTCATCAGGTGGTGGTGCATGCCAACCCATTACCTGTTATGATTCCGGATACGCTGACGGGATGCGTAAATGATCTCATAAAGGATGATTTACAAGTGATTTTTAGCGATACGGTTTTGACACATTCTGCACAGATTAAAGAATGGATATGGTTATATGGGGATGGAGCTCCAAACGATACAACCGAGATTCCGGTTTCACCTTCACATCAATATACAGCATGCGGTACTTACGCCCCTATACTCTATGTACTTGATGAGTTCGAATGTACAAATGCAAGTCCTGCTTTTTCAGTTCCAATTCTAATAACATGTCCAAATGCAATTTTGTCAACTCCCAACAGTGTTTGTAGCGGATCACCAATGACCTTCTATGGCGGCGCTTCCGGTGGAAATCCTATTACCTATTATTGGGATTGGTGTGATGGATCCAATGTCGATACGACCACGCTCACTTTCGCTACACACGTCTTCAATGTGGATACAACAACAGACTTTAGGGTTACGCTAACCGTCTTAGACGCGAATAGTTGCAGGGATACTGCTTCTGTGGTAGTTACCATAGAACAGCCCGTGGCCGATTTCTATTACCAGATTGCGGATATTGACACGCTTTGTCCAAATATTTTCAAGTTCATCGATGAATCTAGTTTAGATGTGGAGTTGTGGCAATGGAATTTTGGTGATAATAGCACTACCATAACATCTGATACATCTGTAACTCATTCATATTATCCTCCTGGTACTTATAATCTGAGTTTGGTTACAATTGGAGGGGCACCAAGTTTCTGTAAAGATTCGATTTTCAAACCAAATTACATTGTCGTAAAAGGGCCGCTGCTAATGGACACATCAGTGGTTGACTCAGGCACCTGTGCTCCTTTGAAGGTCACCTTTACAATTATTACTTACAATACAGATATTGTGACAATCTTCTTTGGAGACGGAGATAATGCTAAGGTCAACCTAAATGCTAACATCCTCTTTCCGGATACTGACACGACGGTAATAACACATTATTATTTACAAGGAGGTAGCTTTCAGCCAATTATACAGCTGGAAGATCCAGCGGATAGTACTGGGTTAAGGTGCCCTTACCAGTTTCCTTTATCTATCGTAACAGTTATTGGACCAGAACTGAACTTCTTTGCCAGCGACACAATCAGCCCTCCTGGCCTAATATCATTTTTTAATACTTCGGTTAATGCTGGAGGTGTGGGCCTTTGGGAATGGAATTTTGGTGATGGCAGTTCTATACTAGGTCTTGGCACCATTCCTGTTGGAACTAATAATGGATTGACATCAGGAACTTATACTGACCCAATACATGATTACCTTGATACGGGCTACTATGATATTATGTTGGCTGGATACGTAATTGGTGTGGATAGCTGCCGTTATGAAATAACTGAACTGTTATATATTCATATAACAGATTCAAATACTTATGTTGTGGAGAATGATTTAGAGGTCGGAATCAAAATTTATCCTAATCCATTAACATCTCTGGCATATTTTATAAATCTTCCAAATGATTCGAAGTTTAGCATTTCCGTCTATAATTTATTGGGGGAGCAAGTGCTTGACCAAAAGAACGTTGATAGCTCAATTGATCTATCATTTTTAGAAGATGGCATATACCTTGTAAAGATTCAGTTACCCAGTTCAGTTATTGCCCGAAAGATTGTGAAATACACTAAGTAAGCTTAGGCAAACCGCTTGTCAATCATCCAATACAGCTTCTCGATAATAAAGGAAAAGAACATCCAGGCTGGGGTGAAATCTAGCCGTATGTAACCCATGATGTGCCAGCCGGTAGTGTATTCCCAAGGACATTTACCTGTAAGTTGATCAAGCAAAAATCCGGTGCTAAATTCTACTACGAAGATTAGCGCCGTATATATTAGAAGCCTCACTATCACATGAAGGGAGCACACCTTTTTAAACAAGGGGCCTGCAATGAAGGGAATCATAGCATATATGGGAAACATCCACACATAGGTCTTGCCTGTTAAGGACCAGACTGGCTCATTATAGATTCCTTCTCCGCTAAACGCATAGGTTAGGGCAACAAAGAAGATTTCGGAAGTCATGCCGAAGCAGCCGAAAAATAAGACCATGAACCATTTCTTGCTCATATGGCTTTTAGTTTAGCAATATGCCTGTGCATTACATAAAACCAAATAGGGGGTAAGAGTGCCAGCAGAATCATTCCAGGGTAACCAGTTGGCATCTGGTACGCCTCGTCAAAATGCCTGAGGGTCTGGTACTTTCTGCTTGCTTTGTAATGATGATCTGAATGACGAGATATTTCAAACAACATAATCCTACCCACCATGTGATTCGAATTCCATGAATGGATCGGCAGTATTTTTTCATACTTACCCTCAGCATCCTTTTTTCTCCGCAAACCATAATGTTCAACGTAGTTAATCACCTCCAGCATGAGGAAACCGTAAATTGCTGCAGCCATAAAGCTTAACATTCCCAGTAAACCAAAGCCATAGTATATCAATACTAGAAGTGCCAACTGAATAAATTGAAAGCGAATCATTTCATTGCTCAATGACCAAAAGCTCAACCCTTTGGCTTTTAACCTAGCTCTTTCTAGTTTCCATGCAGATATATAGCCAAATATTACGGAACGAGCCATAAAGAGATAGATGATCTCTCCATACCTGGCGCTAGCCGGGTCTTCATCTGTTCCTACTCTCTTGTGGTGGCCTCGGTTGTGCTCTATGATAAAATGCATATATAATGTGCTCAGCAACAGGGCTTTTGCCATTATTCTCTCATAAGGTTTTGCGCGGTGTCCCAACTCATGCCCAACATTTATTCCAAGAGATACGCAAGCAACGCCAAAAGTTAATACCCTGCCGACGTATTCAAACAATGTAAGTCCTTGCTCCGTGATTGAATACAGAAAAATAACCATGAAAATGTACTGTATTGGCACCTGCAGGTAGAGTAAGTAGTCGTATATCCGGTCCTTTCGTACCATTTCCTCCTCATTTTCTGACATGTTTTCCTCACTCCCTTTAGCAAACAACTCTATAAAAGGTATAACGAGAAAGGCGTATATGGGCAGGGCCCATGTCCACCAGCCCAGCTGAGTTAGTGAGATATACCCAATTGCGGGTCCGGTAAGAATAGCCAGGTACTTGAGGAATCTTATGTTCATTTAGGGGGTATTGAGTACGCAAAATTATAAAATTCTGAATCCTTGAAACCTCTATGAAGGATTCTCTAGGTAGGCAGTGATTGCCGCAATCATTTTGCCAGCACCTACACCATCTATCAATCTGTGATCAAACGTCATGGTCAGAGGCAAAACTGTTCGAACTTCTACTACGCCGTTGATAACCACAGCTTTATCTTCCAGTCTTCCTACAGCAACAATAATCGGACAAGGGTAAAAGGGTAGAAGAGGCGCAAGTCCACGTTGTATTCCCAGCATGCCCAAGGAAGTAACCATCCCGCTTCCAAATGCGTCTCTGGGTGCGCCCAGTGCAGGGGACCAGATATTGAGCGTGTAATTGAGAAACTTCATAAATCTTAAGATCCATCCTATTAAAAATGTTGGCGACATGCTCAATGTTTTAGTAACCTTGGCAAAATCGTCCTTCCTTCCAGTTCTTATATTGCCAACCTTGTTTTTGATTTCTTCGCTTATATCCTCTAGTGATTTTTGATCACATTGCCGCACGACCATCCCGCTAAGGTTCTCACCTGTGTCATCAGGTGCAACCTGCAGGAAAATATCTACATCCTCGCGCTCGTAGATTCTACCAAAACGAATAACGCTGTTTGAACGAGGATAACTTACAATAGCTATTGCAAGCCCTTTTGCAGCAATAGTGGTGGGAGATAAGCGTTTACCCTCTGCTTCAAATTTGTTCATCACAGCTTTGATACCGGTTGCATCAAAATCAACCCAGCCATACACGCTTGCCTCTTCCGAATTTCTCCATGTAGCCAGTGCGACCTTTCGCCAGGGACTCATCCCGCGATAAGGTTTAAGCTGAATATTCTTTCTGAACATATTTAATTTTAAAATCGCCACGACTTAGGCAATGACAAAGCTAAAATATTCTGGAATCAACACACTTTATTGGATGACTATAGTATCTCTTGAGATAGCCACAGCGCCAAAATATCCTATAGCGCCTTCGCTCATATTTGTAACTGGATTTTGGGGAAGCTCGGAGAATCCACCACTGGCGCTGTTGAGAGTAGAGTTTAAGGTATTGTAGAAGTTGTACCCTGCATCATCAAGCGAGACCAGCTCAATCACAATGGTATCACCAGGGAAGGTAGGGTATGGATAGAATTGGAAATCGAAAATCAATTCATTAAAGAATAGATCTTCATAAACGAAAAACGGTCCTTCGCCAGCTCTGTTTGTCATTTCAGGTATTTCACCATTTTGATAGATAATAAATAGATAATTGTGGCCTACGCCAGCAGTTTCTTTGAAGTAAAATGTCACATAATTCCCTGCTACTGTAAAAGCCGTTTTAGGAAAGTATTCATAATTTAAGGAGTCGATTGTGGCGTGATCTGGCATGGTAGAGCTGCCTGTGAGATCTTTTCCATCAGCCAATATGTTAAGCGTATATGTTGTACCAGGATTTCCCTTTATTGAGCTGGTGCGGTATATTCCATTTGATGTTTCCGTTAATTGTTCTGTAAACCCAGTGCCGTCAGAAATAGTAACAATAGCCCCATTCACAGTACTAAATTCATTAACATCAAAATAATTTGATGTGTAAGTGAGCTTTATTTCATAAGGTCCTGCCTCATCCCTTATGAACCCTTCTACCACAATCTGGGGATCTGATTCGTTTAGATCGATTTCAATCACTTTTTGACAAGCCATAAGCAAGGTTGCGGCTAAACAGGTATACAACAGTGATTTATTCATACTTAAAACTTAAAATTCCAAGTTACTGATGGAACGATGGTGAACAATGATAACTGAACTGCTTCGGTTCTGTTAGGGTCATCTTCGCTTTGCCTGAACCGAATTGAGTACGCATTTTGTCTTGCATATACATTATAGATAGAGAAATTCCAACTAGATTGGAAATTCTTACCCTTTCTATTTCGCTCAAATGTGGCAGAGATATCCAATCGGTGGTAATCTGGCATTCGGTAGCCATTGCGCTCTGTGTAATAGCTTACAACTTGTCCTCCATACTCATACTTTCCGGCCGGAAAGGTTACCGCATTTCCTGTAGAATATACCCAAACCGCTGCGATTTTCCATTTTGGCCCTAAGGTGTAGCTACTAACAATTGATATATCATGGGTACGATCGTGGCGCACTGGATAACTCTCACCTTTATTCAATTCTTTTACTTTTTTAGTTGTCTTTGATAAGGTATAAGCCACCCATCCTGTAAATCTCCCTCTGCTCTTTTTTGCAAGCAGCTCCAAACCATAGGATTCGCCGGTTCCAAATAGCAATTCCGTTTCAATCGTCTCGTTAAACTGGATGTTAGCCCCTGGTTTATAGTCAATTTGATTCTGCAAATACTTGTAGTAAACTTCAATCGAGGTCTCAAACATGTTTGCCTTGAAATTTCTGAAGTAGCCCATCGCTACCTGGTCACCTATTTGAGGCTTCACGATAACACTGCTGGGAATCCAAAGATCGGTTGGACTAGAGCTTCCAGTATTAGAGAGCAAATGAATGTATTGCCTTGTTCGGTTGTAGGAGATTTTTGCAGAACTCTTCTCATTGAGGAGATATGTTACCGCAAGCCGAGGCTCCAAACCCCCATAGGTCTTGAATATATTTCCAGCTTTATAGGTATTAGTATCCGTTACATTCTCTCTCTCCTCATCCAGCGCATAGTCATCAACTGGCCCCATAAGATTAAACATGGAGTATCTCAGCCCGTAATTGGCGCTTAGTTTATCGGATATAGTGTGTTCATTGAGTATGTAAATACCGCTTTCGAGCGCATATCTCTTTTGAATTGTTATTTCCTCATACCCAGGTATGTTTGAGGTAAATGACGGCGGTGAGAAGCGATGAAAAGTAGTGCTAATTCCGAACTTAATGTTGTTAAGCACATTGGGAAACAACTGCATATCCGCTTTCAGTATGTAATCCTGGATACCCG
>NVRZ01000154.1 GCA_002401055.1 Bacteroidota bacterium | reverse complement strand
CAGCAATCAATACTTTGAGACCTCACCTGATCTAGGTGATTCCAGCAAGACAGTAAGAATGTGGATAATCGGAGATTACGGTGGGGGTAACACCAACCAAGCTAATGTCCGTGATGCTTATCTGGAATTTAATAATGGGAAGCACATGGACGTTCTACTTACCCTTGGCGATAATGCCTATGACGATGGAAGAGATGATGAATATCAAACGACAGTTTTTGATATGTACCCCAACATTTTTAGGAATACAGTTATCTGGCCATCACCTGGAAATCACGATTACGGTTCTGCGCATCCAATTACACCACTGGGTGCTGGTCCATATTTTGACAATTTTACAATGCCCGCGAATGCAGAGGCTGGTGGCTTGGCAAGTGGAACAGAGAGTTATTACTCATTCGATTATGGAAACGTTCATTTCATTTCAATCAATACTGAGGAATACGCATATAACTACACTTTCCCTTTAACTGTAACCATAGACCACTTACCTGCCATGCTCACCTGGTTGGAAGATGATCTGGCGGCCAATACAAACAAAGATTGGATCATTGCATACCTGCACGCCACACCTTATTCGAGAGGAACACACACTGAAAGCTATAGTGGCACTGACTTGATTAAAATAATTGATGGTTCAGTTATGCGTAGTACTAGAGATTACATGGTTCCCATTCTGGAAAACTATGGTGCGGATGTAGTATTTGGGGGACATAGCCACGTGTATGAAAGATCGTACCTAGTTTATGGGAATTATGAGGCTGGAGGCACCTATCCACCTGATTCCATGGTTATAAACGCGGGTTCAGGCATCGCGTCGCAATGTGCAGCGTATAAAAAGTCTAGCACAGGGCCAAATCCAAATCGCGGAACTGTGTATTGCGTTGTTGGATGTTCAGCTAAAACTGGCGATCTGGGATCAGACAATCAGCTTGATCATGAATTGCATTTTAAGGCAGCCTATGAACTTGGCTCAATGGTTATTGAAGTTAATGACAACAGATTAGATGCTTTTTTTATAGATACCTCAGGCGCTATATTTGATGAGTTTACGATTATCAAAGATGGAACCATAAATAATGCACCTGTTGCAGTAGATGATGCGGCCTCCACAGATACCTCCACATTGGTGAGTGTAAAGGTTCTCCTTAACGACAATGATTGTAACGGAGACTCTCTCACAGCAACGATCTCAACAGGACCAAGTAACGGAACGGCCGTTGCCAATGGCGGATCTATTGACTACACGCCAAATTCGGGGTTTAGTGGAATAGACAGCTTTATGTATGTTATCTGTGACAATGGAACTCCCGTTATGTGCGACACTGCAACAGTTGCCATTACAGTAACGCCCGGTTTTGTTGGGATGGCGGACATGCTTTCCCTGAATGAATTTTCCATTTACCCCAATCCATTCACCAATAGTTTTGAAGTTGAGTATGAAATAGCTTCCTCTGGATTTGTTTCACTTGAAATATATAACATGGTCGGACAAAAGATAAGTTCAATTGTGAGTCAGGATCAAAAGAGAGGCAGATACAAGTACACTATTGATGAATTTCAAATAGGACCAACTACAGGTACATACCTCATTCATTTCAATACTCAAAACTCATCGATAGTCAAGAGAATAGTCCGGCTGTAAAGCGTGTTTTAGTTTGTCCTTTAAATTGGGGGCTAGGTCATGCTACCCGATGTATTCCGATCATTGATGAACTCCTCAAGCAGAATGCTTATGTGATTATTGCCGCAGAGGGCGGTCCACTTGAGCTGTTAAAAACTGAGTTCCCCGCACTAACTTGCGTTAACTTTCCTGGATATAACTTTTCCTATCCGTCCAAGGGAAGCATGGCGCTTCAGATGATCCTTTCTACCCCCAAAATTTTAAGTGGGATCAAATCGGAACACAAAACACTGGACCGCTTCATCGATCATTATAGGATTGAGGGAGTTATATCCGACAATCGATACGGATTATGGAGCAAAAAGGTAAAATCCGTATTTATTACCCATCAAATTTCCATTAAGGCAAATGGGTTGTTTAAGTTATTGGAACCCATCCTCTTCATGATAAACAAAAACTTCATCCTGAAATTTGATGAGTGCTGGGTGCCTGATCACGAAGGGGAGAATAACCTATCTACGGATCTCGCGCATTACAAAACGCTCTCTAATATGCATTACATCGGCTCACTCTCCAGATTCAAAAAGAAAAGTAGTGCTCATGAATCCTCTAGGCGTTACGACCTGATGGTTATACTCTCAGGCCCAGAGCCACAGCGAAGTATATTTGAGAAAATTGTCCTTGATCAGCTCGAGTCATCTTCTCTAAAAGCACTCGTTGTTCAAGGACTTCCTGAGGGTAAAATACAGTCTCAACCTGGTATAATGATGTTTCCTCACCTGGAATCGGATAAAATGTTGGAAGCCATGAAATCGGCGGGTATGATTTTGTGCAGGCCGGGATATTCATCCATTATGGATTTGGAAGCCACGGGCAACAAAGCAATCCTAGTTCCCACCCCCGGGCAAACCGAGCAGGAATACCTTGCTAAGACAATGCTGGAAAAGGGCGCTTTCTACAGTGAAAAGCAATCCGGTTTTGATTTGAAACGCTCCATGGAAATGGCAAAAGAATACAGTGGATTGGAGTCTGATGACTCAAATGATCTTTTGAAGAAGAAAATTGAGTTCTTCTTGAAAGATATTTAGCGTTTTATTGATCCCTCTGCCTCAACACCTCGTAAAGAGCAATTCCCGCAGCAACCGATACATTTAATGAGCCTATTTCGCCCTTAATGGGAATACTAGCGACTTCATCTGCGGACCTCATTACAGGATCGGAAATCCCATCTTTTTCCGAACCCATAATCAGTGCCAATGGATCATTGTATTTCAGATAGTGAATCTCTTTGTTGCCTTTTTCTGAACAGGCCACAATCTTCAATCCACTGCCTTTCAGAAACTCAATTGCATTTACCAAACTCTGTACCCGACAAATTGGAATCTTATGCAGTGCACCCGCCGAAGTCTTAATTGCATCAGCGTTTATTTGCGCCCCACCCTTTTCCGGGATAATAATAGCATGTACCCCAGCACATTCCGCAGTTCGTGTGATGGCGCCAAAGTTCCGCACATCCGTTATTCCATCAAGTATTAATATAAATGGCGTTTCTCCTTTTTCATAAACGAAAGGGAGAACATCCTCAATATTGGTATATGTTATAGGTGAAATCAGGCAGACCACGCCCTGATGATTTTTGCGGGTAACCCTGTTTAGCTTATCGATCGGGACCAGCTGATAGGATACCTTTTTCTCCTTTAAAAGTTGCAACAGGACTTGGGCGTTTTCTCCCTGAAGACCTTTTTGCACAAAAATTCTCTCTATCTCCTTACCCGAGTTAAGAGCCTCAATTACCGGCCTGATACCGAATATTAATTGATCATTTCCCATACTATTCAATCTTGTGTTTTGCGGTCAACGAATAACGAATTTTTGCGAATTTACGAATCGCAACGCTATTTAGAATGTACTATAATTCGCACATTCGTATCATTCGTAATTCGTAATTCGTATATAGTTAATAGACTATTCCTTGCCTCCAGGCATCTACTGCCAAATACCAGCTGTTTTTATAAATCGGAGAGCGATCGAGTTTAAAGTCTTTATCGGTCAGAGGATTCAATACGTGCACAAAGGCGAAATTTAATGAAACCAGGTTTCCTTCCTCTCCATAGATCCAGTTCTCTGAAAACGAGTTTTTATACACCACGTCAGGAGCACCATAGATAATGTAGATCATGCCTCTGTCGGATTTCCAACCTTCCAAGTACGAAGTAAAATATCTGTTCGCATCCTGAACCCTTGCATAAAACTTCTTAACGACCTTCCTTCCTCGATCAGGGTTGCCAGTTATATTAATCCAAAAATCATCTACCGCCCTCTTTTTGTCGTCCGTAGTCATCATTTCCGTAAACTCTTGCTTGGTTGTGATGTAGCGCAATGGGCCTATCATCTGATTTGCCGTTGTTAAATTTGGGAAGTCATTGTAATAGTGAAAAAAGGTTAGTCCTTCCCTGGTTATGGTATCAATTTGAAAGTGGTAGATGCCTTTCCTGTCCATGGTTGATTCGAGTATTCCATCCTCATTCACCAACAATTCAAAAATGCTATCGGGTCGATATTTGGTCTTTTTTGATTCCTGCATGGAAAATGGTGGCAGGGATATGGGAAAGTCAATGTCGTAATACTTAACAAACATGCTTGAAACATCATTCATTACCGGTTTTATTTCAAGAACATCTTTTCCATGAACTACCGGATTAAAATTGGTCTGCTTCCTGATTTTAGAATCGACCTTAAAATACTGTTTGGTATACTTTGAGCCCTTGTCAATGTTTACAAACATCTTCGCTGATTGCTTTCGTTTTAAATCAATTGTAATTACCTCCAACAAGTAACTATTTGGTGATTCCGCATTAAAACCAATCGAGTTAATCACGCGTTTTCTACCCTTCGATTTATCATATGTAAATGTTGCCGATGCGCTGTCCATAACCTCCTTAGATTCAAAAGAGGAAAGCAACTTATACGTGATGGAATAGGCCGCCGTGAAGGTCTTGTTATCTCCGTCTTTACTATAGAGGAATTCATCCGTATTTATTGAGCAATACAGTCGAGAAACAGAATCTGATACATGAAAAACCTGGTACTCCGGATGCATTATACTTGACCCTTTGTAGTATAGATAAGACAAATTTTGGTTGCTCAATCTGGAGGAGGTAGTACAGCTTGCAATTGTAAATATGGCCACGCATAAGATAGCTATCCTCATTCTTCTATCTCTTTGTATGGCTTTTGGAGCTCTTCCACCTCATAGTTACCCTCAGAATTACTATCAGTAATCTTAATCACATCTTTGTCAATCTTTTTAAACTCCTTCGACGCATTGTTGTACATGTTTACCGTTGTTCCCAAATGGTTTCCCAGCTTGGTCATTGAAGTCTGATAAGCGTTCAGGTGATCCCCCAATTTCTCCACCCTCTTTATTACGTCTTTCACTGACTCCTCAATCTTCAGGGCTTTTAATCCCTGCAACACCGTTTCGAGGTATGCATAAAAGGAGGTGGGTGATACAATAATAACGTGTTTTCTAAAGGCGTATTCTATCAGGTCCTTGGTATTTACATTCACCGTGCCTACGTTGTATATAAGCAAGTTGTAATAGATTCCCTCGGCCGGAATGAACATAAACGCAAACTCTGTAGTTCCCTCGTTGGGCTTTATATACTTAGCAGTTTCATCAATGCGGTTTTTTATATCGCCTTTAAACTCTTTCTCAAGCTGCTCACGATGCTCCTTGTCCGTGGTTTGCACCATCTGGTTGTACTTCTCCAAGGAGAACTTTGCATCAATTGGAATAATGGTATCCTTAAAGAAAATGGCCGCATCCACTATTACACCTGATTCGAAACGGTATTGCATTTTATATTGGTTGGGTTGAAGTACGTTACCCAAAAGCGCCTCAAGGAAATACTCTCCCAGTATGCCTCTTTGCTTTGGGTTTTGGAGTATTTTTTCCAGACTCTTCATTTGCTCGGCAAATCCCAACACTTGCTTGTTCGTGCCTTCAATGCTCGTCAATTTTTCAGTTACCTCTTTTATTATCCTCGAGCTTTGGTTGAACTGCTTTTGCAGATTGTCGGATGTGTTTTTCTGGTGACTCGATATTTGCTCTGTAATTTTATCCAACCTTATTTGCATCTCCTCCCTGTTTTTTCCACCTGATTCCTGCATCTCCTTTCGGAGGTTTTCCATGAGTTCAACCATGATTTTTTGAGAGTCACTATCAGTAGCTGCTTCCTCTTTGGGTTGCATATACAAGTACAACAAGACAATTAATGCCAGGAAAATCAGTATGCAGAAGATGAGAATAGCGACTTGCATGTGTTTATTTACTACAACGTAAAATTAGTTAAATCCTATACGTGTTGAGCCTAAATGCTTTAGTAAGTGTGATTGGCGTCTGACGATTCGGTTCCACTTCTGCTAGATTCTTCGCCTTGCTCCGAATTACATATTAATATCAAAACCGATTGATTATTCCAAAATGAATTTTTGAGGCGCTGAACTCAACTCCGCTGTGTCTTTGTTGACCCAATGCGTAGCTAATTGAAAAAATCCCTGCTTTCGTTTCAAAGCTTATACCAGCACCATATCCATACGGAACATCCACCCAAACTTCATTTTTCAGTCTTCGCACTTCGTTTTCGTAGTAAGCACCGTTAAAAAACACGTACAAATACGAGTTCTGCTCGATCAAGTAGCGGTATTCCAATGTATATATCACAAAAGTAGATGCAACCATAGATTCTTCATCAAATCCTCGGAGCGAGCCCATACCACCGATTCTGTACAGCTCGTTTTCAAACATCGATTTACTATTCAAGGTTGCGGCATTGGCGCCGATATTTATTACCATTCTCTGCGAAATGGGTACGTAAATATCCAGGTCAAGCGTAATATTATACTCAGTCGATTTCACCTCAATTGTATCTGGATTAAGATCTGGGTCATTCTTGATCTTTTTATTGCCTACACCTCCTGTAACATGCAGCGAATATCCCCTTCGGGGATTGAACACATAGTCGAGCTTTTGCATGTTATAACCAAGACCATACAAAGTGGTATTTGTACTCGCATAGGGCAGCTGCTGGGTATAGCCATTGAGCAATCTAGTCTCTTTATTTTTTACAAATGCTCGTAGGTAGTTACCCCTTTTCAAAATATATTGTATACCAACATCGGTAATGAGGTCCAAATAAATTGTGTCTCGTTTGTATAAGGTAAAATTGATATCCGCACCAAAGGGCGAGGATAGGATAAAGGGGTAAGTTATTTGAGCGTTTAAATTCTGCGTCCTCGGTTGCAAGCTTTTCCAGTGAACAGCAATAAGTTCACCTCTCCCGAATGAATTCAAAAGTTTTAATCTCGCTTCCCCTGTAATGAGCAACTTTCCAGTTGTTTCGCTGTTTGGTAAAAAGCCTGCCATCCCATCAAATCTGCTGGCCTTCTTGCTCTGCAGGTATAGATAAATTTTTACTGACTTATCAGTGAATGCTATCTCAAATGCCTTGGTTTCTCGCACAAAACGCAACTCCTTTAGCCGATCACTGATCTTACTTATGGCTTCTTCATTATAAAGATCGCCTGGTTTGATGCCCAAATAATTATATATATAAACCGGAGCAATTTTGGCCTCCCCTTTTATTAAAATGCTGTCAATCTTGTATTGCGTATTGGTTGTA
>NVRZ01000153.1 GCA_002401055.1 Bacteroidota bacterium | reverse complement strand
CCATTGAGGGCGATTACACGCTGTTTATGCCCAACGCGTTTACCCCAAATGGAGATGGCATAAACGACACATTTTTCCCTCTGGGAATTGGATTTACAGACCCGAAATTCGAATATACGATGCATATTTATAATCGTTGGGGAGATACGATCTTTAAAACCGATGATATTAATAACCCCTGGGATGGGAAGGCTAATAATGGCAATAAGCAGGCTCAATCTGACGTCTATATTTGGGTTATAAAAACCATTGACACCAAAAAATCTGCCGGGCAAAAACACCAGTACATTGGCCACGTAACATTGTTCCGCTAATGGCTCTGGCCATTCATCATATTTTTTTAAATTTTCAGAAACTGTCTCCTCAGGCAACCATTACACCTGCTTTTGCGTCTGTTTGTTAGTATGTTCTTATTGGGGTTTGTTGACTTTCTATCTGTAATTTAGTATACTTGTATTAAGATAAAGGAACATTTAGGGCATTATTAACGTAGCAAGACACTCCAGGTTAAACTATTACTTATGATTAAATCAATTATCAACAAGCTACTTGTATCAGGTAGCTTGGTGCTTGTCACCTGTATTTGTGTAATAGCGCAAACCGCACAGGTAGAAAATACTTCTTCAGATTGGATAGGCGCTTACTTGAATGTAGCAGGAGCTAATAACTTAGATGGCGTAGAATTATCTACCCAATTGACAACATGCGGTACGAAAGAAGTAGTTCTGTTGCAGTTCACGAATCATAACAGCTACCCAGTACAGATTGAGTGGGCAGACGCGATATACACAAAAGACAGAAAATGGAAACACAATGAGACACAAACGAAGGAAAAAATTGTTACCCTGAAGGGAAATGAAAAGAAGGAAGGTGATTGCAACTCTCAAAATGATGAGAATGGGCAATTGGTCGTTGAAATTAATGGCATTATTTCGAGCGATGACAAATTTTCCAGATTTGCACCTTCGTACTATGTGGTAAGTAATAAGAGTAATTAATTGCAACCCAGCTATTAGATGAAACAGCCCCTGAATTTTCGATTAGTAAAAGTCCTTCTGATAGGCATATTATTTTCGTTTACTTTTTTGCTTCAATCTAACACTGCCAAGGCGGCGTCGTGTGTGATAACCGTAAACTGGAGTACCGGATGGTGCGATATCTGTGGAGGCCCCACGGGAAACTACGCCTGTAATCCGCCTTATTCAGGTAGTGGCGACTGGGGACCTAGAAATTTTGCAGATTGTATACCAGCTGGAAACATTCTTACACAGGTATGTTTTAATTTAAAATGGGTTGGTTGTACTGGGTCGGTAACGCTACAGTTAAACGGAACCAATATAGGTACCACTGTAACTGAGTCAGCATGTCCATGTGGAGGGTGCGCTCCTAATCAAAATTTATGTACAAGCTTTGCCTGCCCTAGTGGTTGGCCCAGCTATAACTACGGAGGAACAAACACAATTAACCCCGTTAATAACGGAACAGTTTGCATCGATTTAGCAACGATAACCTTAACTTATGAACCTTTACAGCCTGCCACTCCAGGAACTGTTTCAGGGCCTACTGCCCCCTGTGTGGGATCTACGCAAACGTATTCGATAAATTCTGTTTCTGGGGCAAGTTCCTACAATTGGACAGTACCCAGTGGTTGGACTATCAATTCCGGACAGGGAACAACTTCTATAAGTGTTACAGTAGGGAGCGGTTCTGGTAGCGTATGTGTTCAAGCTTGTAATGGTTGCGGCTGTAGTGCTTTTTCTTGCCTCTCTGTGGCGCCATTAGCGGGACCTGCCGCTCCAGGAGCCTTATCCGGGCCTTCAGCACCATGCGTTGGAGCATCAGTCACTTATAGTATAACAGCTGTTCCTGTCGCGACGTCCTACACCTGGACGGTACCAACAGATTGGAACATTACATCAGGACAAGGAACAACATCTATAACAGTTACCGTTGGTACAGCAACAGGTAATGTGTGCGTTCGAGCATGTAATAGTTGCGGGTGCAGTTCGTTTACCTGTCTATCTGTAACGCCAACGCCCGCGCCAGTTGCGCCGGGAGCAATATCCGGCCCTACTTCACCATGCGATGGCACAACACAAACATATTCGATAGCTGCAGTATCAGGGGCAACGTCATATCAATGGACTGTTCCTCCTGGCTGGACCATTCTTTCAGGTAATGGAACAACATCAATTTCAGTGTTGGTGGGTATAGCAGGTGGTAGCGTGTGCGTAAGAGCATGTAACGGCTGCGGTTGCAGTACATTTACGTGTAAATCAGTTGCTCCGGGAACTGCTCCAGGAGTTCCGGTTTCCATAAATGGGCCAACCTCTGTTTGCCCTGGCGCTACGAATACCTATTCTATTACCGCTGTTACTGGTGCAACCAGTTATACCTGGACAGTACCTTCTGGCTCCACCCTTAATACAGGTCAAGGTACAACATCCATTACTGTGACCGCGGGAGGAACTTCTGGGGATATTACGGTTCAGGCATGTAATTCATGTGGTTGTGGTAATGCTCAAACTCTTGGAGTGATCGTGTCCACCTTGGCATTAACTGCTTCTTCTACGAATGAAAGCTGTAACGGAGGTTGTGACGGCACCACCGAAGTTACGGTAACCGGTGGAACAAGCCCATATACCTATGCATGGACAGGAGGTTGTACAACATCGTCCTGTTCTTCATTGTGCGCTGGAACATATAGCGTTACGGTTAATGATGCTGGAGGTTGTTCGGCAGTCACATCGGTATCTGTGTTAGCTGGTCCACCTGTGCTGGCAGGTTTTTCGTATAATGGAAATCAATGTTTAACCGGTAATAATTTCTGCTTTACAAATACTGGCACTTCAGGTGCAACTTATTTATGGGACTTTGGAGATGCAGGGACCTCAACTTCAGAAAATCCTTGCCACGTATATGCTTCTTCAGGTAGTTTTACCGTTACCCAAACAGTTACTTCAGGTGCTTGTAGTGATGTGGCCTTCTTTGGTATTGTTGTCTATTCTGAACCAACGGCCAGTATCCTTGGAACAAATATGGCATGTAATGGTGTCTGTACTGGTTCTGTTGACCTGACGGTCAATGGTGGTCAAAGCCCGTATAACTATTTATGGAGCAATGGTATTACCAATGAAGATCAAATTAACTTGTGCGCTGCCACCTATACCGTTACAGTTACCGATGCAAATAGCTGTACAGTTGTGGCCTCTTATACGGTTACCGAGCCAGCCCTTTTGACAAATACACCTTCTGGTACCAATGTGACTTGCAACGGATTATGTGATGGAACTGCTACGGCAGCAGCTGGTGGAGGAACAACTCCTTACACATATATATGGGACGACCCTAATCTGCAAACAAATTCTATTGCAACGGGATTGTGTGCCGGAACATTTAACTCGACAGTTACTGATGCGAATGGTTGTACAGCGACATCCTCTCAGGTAATTACTGAGCCTGCGGCCATGGTGCTAACTTTTACGACTGTTGATGCAACTTGTGGTGCGAACGATGGTAGTGCTTGTGTAGATGTAGCTGGCGGAACATCACCTTACACATATTTATGGGATGATTCAGGCGCGCAAACTGATAGTTGCGCAGTTACTCTTTTTGGTGGTGGATATAATGTGTTGGTCACTGACGCAAATGGGTGTACCAATACGGGAACCGTTACAGTAAATACTTCGGTTTCGGTTACCTTAACATTGGTGATTGACTCAATGGTAAAATGCAATGGTGGGTCGGATGGAGGTGCTACGGTAACTGCATCGGGCGGATCTTCTCCTTATACTTATAGTTGGAATGATCCGAATTCACAATCGACAGCAAGTGCCACTGGTTTACCGGCGGGAACATGGACGGCTACTGTAGTTGATACAGCAGGTTGCACCGATGCAGTAACGGTTGTTATTACAGAACCAACTTTGTTGAGCGCAGCAATTCTTGCAAGTACTGATCCGAATTGTAATGGCGGGTCAGATGGAACCGCTACTGTGACCGTATCAGGTGGTTCAGGAAGCTACACATATGCCTGGGCTCCTGCGGGAGGAACATTAGTTACTGGAACAGGATTATCTGCTGGCGTTTTGTATACGGTTACAGTAACCGATTCATTGAGTTGCACTATAACGGCTTCAATAACACTGAGTGAACCGACGGTGTTGGCTCTTTCGATAGTGGGTACCGACCCAAATTGCAATGGTGGAGCGGATGGCTCGGCTAACTTAACGGTAACGGGAGGTTCTCCAGGCTACAACTACGCATGGTCAAATGGGCCCAACTCAGAAGATTTAACCAATATAACTGCTGGAACATACACGGTTACCGTAACCGACTTGAACGGCTGTACGGATAATGCAACTGTGGTTCTGGGTGAACCAACAGCGGTAACGCTAACGACGTCAGTTGTGGATGCATATTGTGGATTGTCAAACGGATCTGTATGTGCTACACCAAGTGGTGGAACGGGCGCGTATACTTATGTATGGAATGATCCGGGATCACAAACCAACGACTGCGCCACAGGATTATTTGGCGGAATTACATATGGCGTAACGGTGACGGATGCAAATGGATGTACCGGTACTGGAACCGATGTGGTAAACGATTTACCAGGAGGTGTTACTACAGTTACTCTTGATAACAACGCATCAGGATTTGGAATTTGTGATGGCCAAGCAACGGGAACAATGACTGGAGGCATCGGCCCTTATACTTATTCATGGAATGATCCACTCTTACAAAGTACAGCAACGGCTGACAGTCTTTGCGCAGGTACTTTTTGTATTACAATTACTGATAGTGCTGGATGTGTATCTACCGATTGTATTACAATTACTGAGCCTTCAGGTATTGAGGATACGATTGTTGGAACGGATGTGGCTTGTAACGGCGATTGTAACGGCGAAGCAGATCTAACTGTTGTTGGTGGTGTACCTCCGTACACGTTCTTATGGACTCCAGGTAACATGGTTACCGAAGATCTAATAGGCTTGTGTGCAGGAACTTATGTTGTTGATATAACGGATGCTAATGGTGTGTCGTCATCAAACTCTATTGTCATAAATGAACCCCTTGCACTTGTAGTAAGCATGAGTGGAAATGCGGCAACTTGCAACAACATTTGTGATGGCGACGCAACCGGTGTAGCAAGTGGTGGAACGCCACCGTATACCTATTTATGGGATGATCCTAATTCACAAACTACGTCTACAGCTACTGGATTGTGTGATGGGATCTATACTATAACCTTAACGGATACCATGGGTTGTACTGTCTCCAACACTTTCACTATAACTGAGCCGTTGGCTGTGATCGTCTCGACCACGGTAACCAATTCAACTTGTGGCCAATCTGATGGTACCGCAACAGCCAATGTCACGAACGGCGTAACTCCATTCTCTTATTTATGGGATGATATAAATACTCAAAGCAACCAAACTGCTACCGGTATTCCTTCTGGAACATATATAGTAATTGTAACGGATGCTGATGGATGCATTGGTACAGCTTCAGCCGCAATATCTGATGATGCTGGCGCTATAGCGACAATAACGGATAGCACCAATACGAGCTGTTTTGGTGTGTGTGACGGTAGCGCTACAGTCGCCGTAACCAGTGGTACTCCACCCTATACATATTTTTGGAGCCCAACAGGCCAGACAACTCCTGTTGCCGCTAACCTTTGCGCAGGGATTCATACCGCTGAAATAACGGATGCAACAGGGTGTACTTCAACAACAACTGTAAACATAACAGAGCCGGCAGATTTAATTGCAGCGGGAGCAGTACTAACAGATCCAAATTGTAACGGATCCTGCGATGGTGTGACTACTGTAGTTGTAACTGGAGGTACCTCACCATACACTTTCCAGTGGGATGACAGCAACCTTCAAACGAACATCAATGCCACTGGCTTGTGTGCTGGTACCATAAGTATCGTTGTCACTGACACAAATGGGTGTACCGGATCAGACAATCTAATCTTGGTGGAGCCAGCTGCTCTCAGTTTAACGCTTACTACTGTGGATGCAGGATGTAATGGCGATGCAACGGGATCTGCCACTGTGGTGGTTACTGGAGGAACTTCAGCTTATACGTATACATGGTCAAATGGTGATAATGGACAAATTGCTGACAGCTTAAGTGCTGGCGTGTACAACATACAGGTAACAGATGCAAACCTTTGTGCTGTGATATCGAGCGTTACAATTAATGAACCCAGCGTTCTGGTCGCTTCAATATTTGCTACGCAGGATGTTGATTGTAATGGAAATTGCTCAGGATTCGCAAGTGTTACACAATCAGGTGGAACTTCACCATACACATACTTGTGGAGTGATGGTCAGGCTACGGCTACAGCTGTTGCCCTTTGTCCTGGAAATTATGACGTAACTGTAAGTGACGCAAATGGTTGTACTGATGTTACCACTGCAGCTATCTTGCAGCCAAACGCAATGATACTTTCAATGACGAAAACAGACGTTAATTGTAATGGAGCTTGTGATGGTACTGCAACTGTTACCGTTAATGGTGGCAATCCACCTTACAATTATCAGTGGAATGACTTTTTATTCCAAACAACAGCCATGGCAGACAGCCTGTGTGACGGGCCATTTCAGGTAGTAGTTACCGATACTGCTGGATGCATTGCCTCGGCAAATGTCCTGATTGTACAACCTAATGCATTGAGCATTATTGTTGATAATGTTGATTCCTCCAATTGTGGAAATCAAGATGGAGGTGCCTGTGTAAATATTGCGGGTGGAATGTTCCCATATTTTGTGCAATGGAGTGCACCGGGACTACCTATCGGAACTTGCATTGATAGTGTGTTTGCAGGAGTATATACTGTATATGTGATAGACCAAAATTTCTGCTTTGACTCAATGCTAATTCCTATAAATGATATTGATGCGGCAATTATAGACAGCGTTGCGACCACTGATGACAATTGCTATGGCGACTCAATCGGATCAGCAACAGTGGTGTCTGTTTCCAACGCGACAGGTGGGATAACGTATGTATGGATTGATGCCAACAACGATACACTAGCATTTGGTGCAGGTGCGAGTTCAGTCTCAAATCTGGGAGGCGGTACTTATTCTGTAACTATCATTGACGGAGGAACAGGTTGTCTGACCTCGGAAATAGTTGTAATTGATCAGCCGTCTCCGATTAACACTGCCATTACTCAAAGTAATACTGTTGACATAAGCTGTTTCGGCTTGTGCGATGGCAGGCTGACGGTTTCCGTAAGTGGTGGAACAACTCCTTATACGTACAGTTGGTTACCTACCAGCCCTGACGTTACTCCTTTG
>NVRZ01000152.1 GCA_002401055.1 Bacteroidota bacterium | reverse complement strand
AGGAAAAATGCTAACAAAAGCATCATCCAGAGGCTTAGATTCTTATGAATGGTTGATCTATCAGGCATGTGCTTAGCTGTCTTTTAATCTTTCCCAGAAATGCGATGCGATCATATCCAAATTGAACTGCGCATTTACATAGTTAAAGCCATTATCACCATATTCACGCTCAAGTCTTCTATTTTCGAAGAGTAAATTTATAGTAGTTACAAGACTCAGATGATTTTCTGGTTCAAAAGCAAGACCAGCTTTACCATCATCAATAAACATTTCCTTGGCCTCGCCCAAAACCCCTAGCAATATTGCCTTACACATCTGTGCGCTTTCAAATAATTTAGATGGAATTGCCCCTTTAAAGAGGTCTATATTCTTTAACGGTATCACAACAGCATTCGCCGCTGCAAGTATTTCGGGCATCGCTTCTTTTGGTTGAGCAGGAATAAACGTTAAATTGTCAAGGTTCATTTCTTCCTTTAGCGCCACCAGCATCTTTCTTTCTGGGCCACTTCCAATCATTACAAATTTAATCGCGTCATTTGCTCTTAGCTCCTTCGCTGCCCGTAAAATAACCTCCAAGCCCTGAGCATGCCCCAGAATACCGGCATACATAATAACCATGTCATTCTCATTGTAACCTTGCTTAAGTCGCCACGCATCACCGCTTATAGATGGATCAAACAACGTGTTGTTGGCACCATTTTTTAACCAGTAAACCTTTTCTCCTGAAATTCTGTTGGATATATTGTCCCGTATCCCCCCGGTTTGCGTCGTAATAAGCCAGGACCTGCGATATAAAAACTCTTCAAGCCAGGTAGCCATAGTTAAAGCTGCTTTGTTGGTTACCAGTCCTAGTTTTTCGGCGCTCTCCGGCCAGAGGTCGGACACATTGAAAATTAGTCTTGCTCTTTTGAATTTGCTTATTACGTAAGCAGAGATGCCCAAGAATAAGGGAGGAGATTCACAAAAGACATAGTCTTGCTTTCCACTCATAAAAAGTCCGGTGAACATTGAGGTGAGGACAAAAGAAAAGTAGTTAAGCATTCTAGCGAATAGAGTACTGTTTCTACTGACAAAAAGCCAACTTCTAATAACAGTAAGTTCTTTGAAGTTATCCCTCATTACCAACCTTCCTTTATATCCATCATGTATCGCCATTTGAGGATAATTTGGCATAGCCGTAATAACAGTAATATCCGCTCCCTTCTTCTTTAATCTGCTCATCAACTCGTAAAGTCTACTTTGGGGCGCCCCAACCTCTGGTGGAAAGTACTGAGTAAGCACAAGGATTTTCATTATGAAGTAGATCTAGCGTTGCTGAGGTAAGAATTAACCGTGTCTTGCACGTTATTCGCCCAATTGAACTTGGTTTTAATTCTCAATCTGGCATTGTGTCCTATTTTCTCTCGTACAAGCGGATGAAGAACGAATATTTCAATTGCATCAGCCGCTAACACTGGGCTTTGAGGAGGAACCACGGATCCAGATCTGCCATTTTCAACTAACTCAGGTAATCCCCCTACATCACTAACTACCACAGGTAATTCGCATGCCATGGCTTCGGCTACTGCTACTCCGAAGCTTTCATTATCTGATAGACATCCGAATACATCTATCATGTTTAAGTAGCGAGGAACTTCATCATGAGCGACAAGGCCAGTGAATGTTGTTCTATCGACAATACCCAATTTGTTGCAAAGCGCTTCCAAATCATTTCGAAGTGAACCCTCGCCACAAATCATCAATTTCAATTGCAACTGTGGGTTTCTATCACAAACAATTGAAAAAGCTTTAATTAAAACATCAATTGCGTACTCCTTTTCAAGGCTCTTGATAGTTCCCAGAACAATATCTTCCTGAGCAAACTCTCTTTCAACAGACATATGTTTGAAATTCTCAATATCTATTCCGAACGGAATTACCTTAATATCCTTGTCCGTATATTTTTCAGTCTCCTTTTTCATATCCCTACTCGTGGAGAATATTTTATCCGCATTCTTCAGGTTAGATTTCAGTACGATATTTTGCAACTTCCCTTTATTGGGAAATACATAAACATCACTTCCCCAAACAGATACAAAAATTGGGTGAAATCCCGACAGCTTACCTAGAAGTCCGTAGCTAGAAGCATAATGTACGTGTACAATGTCTGGTTGAAAACTCTTTATCGCCTTTTTTAGCTTTGGAAGGAGGTTTAAATAGTTAATCTTAGAAATTAGACTACTATCAAATATTGACTTTGAAAAACCAGCTTCATTGCAATTGCTTACATACTCAATATCTTGATACCATTCTTCGGTAGCCTTGCCAAGACCGAAAATCCCAATCTCTATACCAGATCCAGCTAGAGCTGCTGCCCATTTTTTTATATGGATTGAATTAATATCCCCGAGTAATAATATTTTCATCTGCTTTTTTTAATAAGGCTTCCAAATCCTGGAATTGCTCCAAATAACTTACTGGCTTCACTTTTATATAACAGATAAGAGAATGGTATTCCTATCAAAATCGCATATATTACCCCAATGCGAACATTGAGTATAGAAAAATTGGTAATCCCAATTATCATAAATGCAACGCTAATCAATACTGCCAATAGGCCATGCTCGATTTCTCTTCGCTTATTCCAAAACAATACTATCGGATAAATCAATAAAGTAACGTAACACAAAAAGCCAATTATTCCCCTACTGCTCAATACATAAAGGTACTCACTGTCAGGTGCAACAATGGCTTTGGTGTTGAAAGTATCAGCAAATGGTCCAACACCCAGAATTCGATGCTCACTCCAAGCATCCAACATATAGATCCAACCAGGAAACCTGCCCCGCAACTCATTAATTTCGAGAGGGTTCATAGTTAATAACGCCATCATATAATTCAGTTCAAGCTTGTACATAAGAAACAATATCAATATCACGGAGCCCAGTATTAACAAGATTGTCTTCTTTGTTATCTGAAAGCTAAGCACGAAAGGTATTGCCATGACTACAACTGCTATTAACGCCGTTCTGGATTGGGCCAAGATGAGGAGAACAATGCTGAGTGCTATAAACACAATATCTATTCTTTTCCTATGGTAGTAGAATGCGGACATAAAATATGCGCAAAAACAAGTTAGTAATACACCATTATTATTGGGATTCATCATTGTTCCAATAATTCTGTTCGAATCTAACCTGCGATAATCATCCAGGCTATGATGCGTGAAAAACTTAAAGAGGTTTTCATTGATTCCAAAGAGATCTAATGCTTCAATAAAGATTATCATGGCCACGAGTAAAAACACACCTCGAATTACCATATTAAACCAGGCCATATATTCATGGAATATTTGAGTAGCTAGAATAAGAATCAATAATATCTTGAGCGTTCGAAAAGCAAAAGACACTTCTGCGATACCTTCTCCATTAAGAAATATAGTAACCAGATCAAACAAGAAAAACGACGACAATGCAAGGAAGAAAACAAACTGAAACCTAATAATATTAGAAGCTAGTAGAACGACGACGACAATCGGTAGTAATAAATTCTCCAATCTGGTGAACATCAATGTTGATGGAGCAAAACATACGGCAATGAAGGATGCAACCAATACTCCAAACCCAATATTTTTAAGCTTTCCACTATCTGCAAATACTTCCTTATCCATTTGATGCCGCTAATTTCTGAATTATCCCAATGAGCTTCATTAATCCCGCTTTTCTTGAGTGTTCTTCACGCAGGGGATTAGAAAAAGTTAAATTTACCTCCAACATGCGATCTAAAACCTGATTGATGTCACTTTCGGTATTGTTACTCCAGTAAATACTCTGATAATTACGCGTGATTTCGTGCAGCTCCCCTGTAAATTTCGGCCCTTCGGTTATTATCAATATTGATTTTTCGAGGCCAATATAATCATAGATTTTCGTGGTTGATTCAAAGGACTTGCCACCAGTGAATATCAAGCCCACATCTCCATTGTTAACCATACGAATAACATCTGTATATGGGAGCCGTCCGTTGATCGTAATATTTGATTTCGAATTGAATTCTCCTAATTCGTTTTCACTTGACCCTGCGTATTCAAAGGCAAACTTTTCTGAATTATCTTTAGATATGATATTTAGAAAAGTATTTGGGCTGCAATCTGAATAAAACTTACCCGGGTATACAAACTGTATTTTCCCGGCGATTTGCTTTCTTTTATCTAGATTCAGTAGGTTAAGAGAAACATCGTTGTACCCATTGGGAATAACAGAGAATTTGGCAGCAGTAGCATTAGAATAACCGTATAACAGTTTTAGGCAAGAGCTATTTACAGTAATTACTTGATCTGCGTCCTTGATAAAAGCACCTTCAAAGAATTGCTTTGCTTTTATCCTGATGTAAGAACTTCTAAATCTAGGATTAACCGCGAATGGATCACGAAAATCAAGTATTATGCGGGCACCGGTCCTTTCTTTCAAATACTTGCTAAGTGAAAAATGCATAAAAGGGCCACCAGATAGTAAAATCACATCATACTTCAACTCTTCATTTTGAAAAAATGTCTTTAGATCCTTTCTCCAGGATATGCCTTGATCATTGATAATCATGCTCAGCAATGAGGTAGAATCGTGCTTTACCAAATGCGCTTTTCCAATCCCATTAAGAGGGTTTGAGGGCAGATGAGCGGAGATAACATCACATGATATATTTGATGCACATTCAACTATTTGCTCCGCCCAATAATTCACCCTTTGCGCCCCTACTGAAAGAGTGGAGTTCAAGTTGTAAGCTATCAGCGCAATTCTAATAGGCTTATCCATTTGCTGTGCTCATTAGTTTATCGCGTAAAGTGCTTAGAATATAGACTTTGCTAAATTTTAACTCAATAAATTCCCTGCCCGGCTTATTGTATTCGGGCCCTCCTAACCTATGCTTTTCTTCAATATTCTTTATCGAGCCAACTAGCGAGTTCATATCAGGAGTATATAGACAATGGGGGAAATCGTTATTGTAAGCCACAATTTTGCCCGCAGCTAATGCCTCAAGCACAAATGACGACAAGCCATCGTGCTCAGTGCAACGCAAACACATTCCAGAATCTCTAATAAGCTCATCCATATTATTTACCCATCCAAGCAATTCGATGTTATCTGGGATATTTTTAAATGTTTCCAGCCCCGCAATTTTAAATTGCGTTTGAGGCAAAAGATTGGCCAGCTCTATTATTTTCTCCATTCCATAGTAAGCCGGCCTATGATTGGCTACATAAGCCAGTACATAAAATGAAGGTTTGAGTTTTTTGGAATCATTTAACTGTTTTACTTCGAAGTTGGCAAAGTTTATAACTTCGGCATGTACGCCAATTTCTTTAAGCTCCTCTTGGATCCAATCAACTTCGCATAGATGTGTTGCGCCAGTGATGAATGACTGATTGTAATCCCCATTTTTAAAGCTTAATCTCGATTTTACTACATCTGTTCCGACCCAGTGCATTACCAACTTCTTTCTTAGCTTCATAGCCAAACTAAATACCAAGCTGTGAGAGATACTGCCATTAATCGAGTAGATTAAGTCTACATTGGGAAGTAGAAAAAGAGTTTTGAGTTTGTCAAACCAGTTCTCATACGTGTCTAATACAAAATAGGTGTTATCAGTATCGAACGCCGAGAGATCTGCGTGTACGCGCTTTGCAAAATAGGGTAAGCCGACAATTAATACTCTCATTTTACTCTTGACTCCAAGTCTCGTAAAGGGCTTTTAAATCAGGATTATCCTGTAAATACTGCTCATCCAACTCTTTTGTGCTTCCAATGACCTCTGCAGGATTTCCTTTGATGATTGAAAAATCAGGAAAGTCACCTTTAACAAAAGAATATGCGCTAACAATGCAACCTTTACCTATTCTCGTATTGGGCATAATAATGGAATGTGGGCCTACAAATGTATACTTACCCAAATGCACCCCTCCCCTTATGTATCCATTGTGGTTTTTGTGTGAGCGGTACTCTTTACCGTAAAGGCGTATGGAAAGGTGGCTTGAGTGTGTTAGAATACTGACATAATTTGTAATCTGGCAACCTTCTTCGATTGTTACTCCATTTGATGCATCAATATGATTAAAGTGGCCAATGAATACATTGTCTCCAATGATTAAATTCTCCTTACTTCCAATCTTGGTCATATTGCTTATTCTGGTATTCTTGAGATAAACACCCTGACTGTTACTATATCCATAAATCATTCTGGGCTCTATAAATTTAGCCACCCAATACCTCATTAAATTAATTAGCTGTTTCATTCGTCGAATATTTATTAGGCTTTACGTTGAGCTATTTTTACAATCCATAGTATAACGAAAAACAAGTAAAATGATTGAACAATAGAAAAGAGCATTATAGTGTCCTCTGGCAGCACAAACAAAGAGTGTCCTACTACAATAGTACACAAGGACGAACCAAAACCGAGTAGGCTAAGAAGAAATACCTCGCGCTGCTTACCAACTATATTTGGAACCTGGGTAATTGGCGAAATAAGGAAATTAAAGAACAACCATGGCGCAAGTATTCTGGCATATATTCCCGCTGCGACCCATTTTTCGCTGAATGCCATAGTTATTAAATCATCAGCAAAATACATGAATAGCACTAAAACAGGTAAGCCAATTTTAATCAGTGGTAGCAATGTCCTTTTGATTAGTGGGATGACATCTTCTCCGTTTGCATATTTTTCTGAGGCTTCTTGAAAGAATACCTGGCTCATGGATGTTCCAATCATGCCAATTGGCAACTTCAGTATTCTAACCACAAAAGCATAAATCCCCATAGTTACTCCACCAAAATAGTAAAGGATCAAGCTAATTATTATGAGTTCTCTTACGGCATCGGTAAATGCATGAGGCATACTTACAAGCGGAAAGTTTTTGTACCGTATGGCATTCTGACGCATTTTGTTTGACATATCAGTCTTCCCTTTCTTGAACAAGCTACTAAAGCTCTGCTTCAAGAGCACCAGGACTGAAGATATCTGCCCAGCGAGTGAGCCTAATATGAGCCCTAGGGGCCCAAGAATGCCCATAAACCCGATTGATATCTTCGTACCATTGTTTAACACAGAAGAGGTAACACTAGCGGCAGAAACACTTCCATATTCTTTGTTTCTAATTTGCCAATAATTCAATACCTGATATGATCCACTTAGCAGCACGCTGATTGGAATAAAGTATAGGTATGGTTCCAAAAGTGGTAACTGAATAATATTTACAATGGTTCGCGACGTTGAGCTCGAACAGTTCATTATCATTTAGGTCACCGGAAGCTATGGCTTCGGTAATGCACCAGTAGGTCCAGTCCCCATCAGTCCCTGC
>NVRZ01000151.1 GCA_002401055.1 Bacteroidota bacterium | reverse complement strand
GAAGGTAGATTCTTCGCTGCGCTCAGAATTACAAACAATAGACAGATAAGAAGCTATGAATCGGTTCATCACAAATTTAAAACCTCCACTTTTTGTCCAAGTCAAAACCTCTAAGAAAATCTGCAATACTGTTGCGTTTCTTACCAGCAAGCTGAACGCTCTTAAGCGCAATGGATCCATTAGAGGTTCCAACAAGCAAATAAGAGCTGTTGTCAGTTTCAATTGAACCTACCAATAGCATGTTATCAGAAAGTTCCGCTTCAAATATTTTCAAAGATTGCTCATTTCCATCGTTATCCACCAAAATTGTCCACGCACCGGGGTATGGACTCAATCCTCGTATTTTATTAAACAACTGATCTGCATCTTGGCTCCAGTCCAATTTGCAATCTTCTTTGTAAATTTTAGGTGCTGGCTTCAAGCCATTTTCGCCGTTGTCATTTTGTGATTGCTCTTCTAACGAGTCATTAGCGATACCTTGAACGGTGCTGAGTACTAGCGTTGCTCCTTTAATTTGAAGTGAATCGTGAAGTGTTCCAGCGCTGTCATGAGGTCCAATGTCAACTTCTTCTTGCATCAATATGTCTCCAGTGTCAATTCGCTCATTAATATAGAATGTAGTAATACCAGTCGTCTTTTCACCATTGATTATGGCCCAGTTGATAGGCGCCGCACCTCTGTAATTAGGTAGTAAAGAGGCGTGGAGATTAAAAGTGCCGAATTCAGGCATTTGCCAAACAACTTCTGGAAGCATTCTAAACGCTACCACTATTTGCAAATTTCCATTCAGTGCCTGGAGCTCTTCAATAAAAACCTCGTCTTTTAAATTTGTTGGTTGAAGAATAGTGAGGTTTTGCGACTTGGCATACTGTTTCACCGCAGATTCCTGGGTATTTCTTCCTCTGCCTGCCGGTTTATCAGAAGCAGTGATGACGCCGGCAATATGATAACCATTCTCAATCAGGATAGATAGAGAAGGAACTGCGAATTCGGGCGTACCCATGAATATTATTCTAAAATCTTTACTCATATTCGGTATTTGTATCAGGCAAAGCTAACATTTTTACTTACTTTGGAAGCGTGAATAGCAAGAGCAGGACAGTTGTAGAGATGGTTCATTTAATCAGAGATGAGTTGGCCGGGTTGTATGATGATAATGAAGTGAATTCTTTCATTTTTTTAATGTTTGAAGAATATGTAGGCCTTTCCAAAACAGATATTGTTTTAAAGGCTTCTGAACTATTGGAAGATGAGGCATTGAAAAATATTGATGCGGCGGTCAAGAGGTTGAAAAAACATGAGCCAATTCAACATATTATTGGATCAACTGAGTTTTTTGGTTTAACCATAAAGACTGATGCCAGAGCCATGATTCCGAGGCCTGAAACAGAGGAGTTGGTCAACTGGATCATCAAAGAAAATGACGATAAAGAACCAGCCATATTGGATGTGGGCACGGGAACTGGCTGTATTGCCTTGGCTCTACAATCCAGTATTGCCGTAGCAAAGATCTTCGCATTGGATATTTCGCAAGACGCATTAACGCTGACTAAGGAGAACTCCTTGGTCAATAAACTGGACATTAGATTGATCAAGGCGGATGTATTAAACTGGAGAATAGACAAGCAACTGCTTGCGCTTCCTAAATTTGATATTATCGTGAGCAATCCTCCTTATATTGAAAAGAGCTTATCATCTGAGATGCATGAGAATGTACTGAAATATGAACCACACCAGGCGCTTTTTGTAAATGATGGGGAGTCAATGGTGTTTTACCAAGCGATAATAGAATTGGCGCTAGATAAAATGAATCCTGGAGGAGCATTGTTTTTTGAGATTTCAGAGAGGGAGGGTAAGCGAGTTTATGCTTTGTTAAAGGACAGCGGATTCGATGAAATTGAGCTGAGAAAAGACCTGTCGGGAAAGGATAGAATGGTTAAAAGTGTGCGGCGCTAATATTGTAAATTCGAACCAATGAATCAGGAAGAAGCCAAGAAAAAGATTAAAATGTTATCGACGCAGTTGGAAGAGCACAACTACAGCTATTATATGTTGAACACCTCGATCATCAGCGATTTTGACTTTGATATGTTGATGAAAGAGTTGATTGATCTTGAGCAAGACTTTCCTGAATTTGCAAGTATAAATTCTCCGACCAAAAGAGTAGGGGGCGAAGTTTCAAAAGGATTTAAGACCATTGAGCACAAATATCCAATGATGTCATTGGATAACACTTACTCCATTGAAGAAATTAGAGATTTTGATACAAGGGTTCGAAAGAGACTTGATGAAGCCGAAATTGGAGGTTCTGATTTGCTGAGATATGTGTGTGAGCTGAAATATGACGGTGTCGCAATAGGTATCACATATAAAAACGGTGAAATGGTTCAGGCGTTAACTAGAGGTGATGGCGTTTCAGGTGATGATGTAACGGCAAATGTGAGGACGATTAACAGCATACCGCTTGTATTGAAAGGCACTGACTTTCCTGCAGAATTTGAAATACGGGGTGAAATATACTTTCCACACAAGGCATTTGCAGAGCTGAACAAGTTGCGAGAGGAGGAGGGTGAGCCTACATTTGCAAATCCGAGAAACACGGCCTCTGGAACCTTAAAGATGAAAGATTCGGCGGAAGTCGCCAAGCGAAACTTAAATTGCTTTTTATATTCTTTATCTGGGGCTGATCTTCCCTATGACAATCACTATGATAACCTAATGGCTATAAAAGAATGGGGCTTTAAACTTCCTTATGTTATTTCAAAGCCTACCGATATTGAAGGCGTCGCCTCCTTTATCAATGAATGGGATGTAGGCCGCAAAAACCTGGAGTATGACATTGATGGTGTGGTATTCAAGGTAAACTTAAAACGGCTTCAAGAAATACTTGGTTTTACAGCCAAATCTCCCAGATGGGCGATATCTTATAAGTTTAAGGCAGAGCGGGCATCAACGGTTTTAAATTCAATTTCCTATCAGGTGGGAAGGACGGGGGCAATTACGCCCGTGGCCAATCTCGAGCCGGTTCTCCTTGCTGGAACAGTAGTTAAAAGAGCCTCCTTACACAATGCCGATCAGATTGCTAGGTTGGATATTAGATTGAACGATACAGTCTATGTAGAAAAAGGCGGGGAAATTATTCCGAAGATTATAGGAGTTATACTAGAGAAGCGACCGAGTGGTTCAACCCCTACAGAATTTATAAGCACCTGCCCAATATGCTCCACCACGCTAAAGCAGAAGGAGGGCGAAGTCGCGCACTACTGTCCTAATGAAGATGGATGTCCTCCTCAGATTAAAGGTAAAATAGAGCACTTTATTGCGCGAAAAGCCATGAATATTGATGGAATTGGAGAAGAGACCATTGAACTACTCTATGATAAGAAACTCATTGCCGATGTATCTGATCTATATACCTTGAGATATGAGGATTTGATTGAACTGGACCGATTTGCTGAAAAGTCAGTTCAAAGATTGCTTGACGGTATTGAGAGTTCAAAACAGATTACTTTTGAGAAAGTGCTTTTTGCTCTGGGTATTAGATTTGTTGGTGAAACTGTTGCCAAGAAACTGGCAACACATTATCTCAGTATAGAAAGTATTCGTGCTGCATCTTTAGAGGAGTTGGTGGAGGTAGAGGAGATTGGCGAAAAGATAGCAGAGAGTGTTGTCAGATATTTCGGTGATGAGGCCAGTGCAGCATTGGTTCAGAGATTACAAGCTCATGGTCTTCAATTTAAGATGATTGAATCTGATTTGGAATTAAAGAGTGAAAAGTTGAAGGATCTTTCATTTGTTGTGTCGGGAGTATTTGAGACCTATTCTCGAGACGAACTCAAGGCAGAAATTGAAGCAAATGGAGGTAGGAATGCAAGTTCTATCTCGGCCAAGTTAGATTATCTCATAGCCGGCGATAAGATGGGGCCAAGCAAGCTGGAGAAAGCAAATAAGTTGAATATTTCTATTATTTCGGAAAGTGATTTTAATAAAATGATAACCTGATGTTTACAAAGATCAGGCAAAATATTGGCTTGTATTTTCTGAATCGACAGGTAAAGGTTTTGGAACGTGATAGAGCGGTCTTTAATCTTAAGGACGCTCAAACCATTGGCATAGTGTATGATGCGACGGATTCAAAAGAATTTGAGGCGGTAAAGAAATTCTGCAAGTACTTAAAAGAGCGAAATAAAAGAATAATGTCCTTAGGCTTCGTAAATGTTAAGGAAGAGGATAACAGATTTAAAACACAGTTGGAATATCGTTTTTTCACCAAAAAAGAGCTAAATTGGCATTTCAAACCTACGGGGCTGGAGGTAGAAAATTTCACTGAGGAGGTATTCGATATTCTTATCGATTTTTCTTTTGAGGAGAGTTTTTCCATAAAATACATAAGTGGGTTATCCAAAGCTAAATTTAAAGTAGGTGCTGCGAGCGATAACAGTTCGAATTACTACGATATGGTTATAGATATAGGCAACAATAAAACACTTGAAAACCTGATTGGAAATATTAACCACTACCTTGACATGATTAATCAGAAGAACATAGAATCTATACATACGGATAATGCATAAGAAATTCAGAGGTACGGGCGTAGCATTGGTAACTCCATTCCATAAGGATGGGAGCATAGATTTTAAATGTTTCGGAAACATTATTGAGAACATGGTAGGTAACAAGATTGACTACCTTGTTGTTTTAGGTACTACGGGTGAATCTGTTACACTTACGAAAGATGAGAAAACAGCGATAATAGGATTTGTGGTTGAAACTGTTGACAAGCGTATTCCGGTTGTGCTCGGATTAGGCGGAAGCAATACCCAGGAGGTTATTAATTGCCTCAAAAACTACGACTTCGATGGCGTGGATGCTATTTTATCAGTATCTCCATACTATAATAAACCGAGTCAAAAGGGCTTGTACCAGCACTATAAGCTTATTGCTAACCTTTCTCCTGTTCCTATTATTTTATACAATGTGCCAGGTAGAACATCGGTAAATATATCTTCCGAAACTACCTTAAGGCTCGCATATGATGTGGAGAGCATTATCGGAATTAAAGAGGCCTCTGGCAATATGGAGCAGGCAATGGATATTATAAAAAACAAACCGGAGGATTTCTTGGTTATTTCAGGTGACGACGCGCTTACTTTGCCTTTGCTTGCAATAGGTGGAGATGGGGTAATATCTGTTGTAGCCAATTCATTTCCTCGTGCGTTCTCTGATATGGTACATCATGCGCTGCACTCAAATATAAAGCAGGCAAGAGCAATTCACTATAGCTTGATAGATATTATCGAGAGTTTGTTTGTTGAGGGCAACCCAGCTGGAATAAAGGAAGTGTTGGAAATACAGGGAATGTGTGCGAATAACCTGAGGTTACCATTAACCAATGTCAGCCGTTCTACTCGCAATAGATTGGATTCGCTTTTGGAGCAGTACGCTGAAACAGCGAAAAAAACCGAGAAAATCACGTAGTTGAATTAAACTTTGTCCGCGGTAACGCCTACGCCCATTTCTTGTTTAGCGTATTGGCCAGCATCAAGATTTTTCTTAACAGTTTTGAAAGCAGCCACTGTGTACTCCACATTTTCAAGGGTATGAATAGCAGTCGGGATCACTCTTAGCATTATCGTGTCTTTTGGAACCACTGGATAAACAACAATAGAACAAAAAATCTTGTGGTTCTGCCTAAGGTCTACAAGTAGATTGCTGGCTTCATTAAGTGCGCCAGAGATATAAACAGGCGTTACGCAAGACTCTGTGTCACCCAAGTCAAATCCTTCCTTTTTAAAGCCAGATTGCAAGGCATTTGTTATTTTCCACAGGCTTTCTTTTAACTCAGGCTTAGTTCTAAGGAGTTCGAGCCGCTTTAAGGCGCCAACAACTAAAGGCAAGGGCAGTGATTTTGCATAAATCTGTGACCTTGAATTATATCTTAGGAACCCGATGATATCTGCTTCCGAAGAAATAAAAGCCCCAATACTGGCCATCGCTTTTGCAAAAGTTCCGAAATAGATGTCTATTAGATCCTGAACACCACAATGTTCACCTGTACCTGCTCCAGTCTTACCCATTGTGCCAAATCCGTGGGCGTCATCTACAAACAACCTGAAATTGTACTTGCTCTTAAGTGCAGTGATTTCTTTGAGCTTACTTAAATCACCAGCCATTCCAAATACTCCTTCAGTGATCACCAATATTCCACCTTTGGTTTCATCGGTGATAACTTTTGCCCTCTTTAGTTGATTCTCAAGTTTTTCAATATTATTATGTGGAAATACGAATCTTTTTCCCTGATGAAGGCGAACCCCATCAACAATACAGGCGTGTGACTCGGAATCATAAACAATTACGTCATGTCTATCTACCAGGCAATCAATTGCAGATACCATGCCCTGGTACCCATAATTTAAAAGAATAGTCTTCTCCTTACCAACAAAGTCTGATAGCTCACTATCTAGCTGCTCATGTAAGTCAGTGTTGCCACTCATCATCCGGGAGCCCATGGGGCTAGCCATTCCATACTCAGCCGCTGCATCAGCATCTGCCTTTCTTACTTCAGGGTGGTCTGCCAATCCCAGATAGTTGTTGGTGCTCCACACCAACATTTCCTCACCTTTGAAGGTCATTTTGTTTGAAATTTTACCTTCCAATTTAGGAAAGAAAAAGTAACCGTGGCCCATTCTTGACCATTTGCCCAAAGGGCCCCAATTCTTTGTTATTTTATCAAATAAATCCATGAAATACAGGTAAGAGGATGACTGTCTAAATTTTTTGCAAAATTAAAACTTATTATTGGATTGGCAAATACGTGCACTAAGATGTACATTTACGATTCTTCAGTTTCAAATACCTGGACAATCGTTATGTTTAAATCGGTTCATATTTCTTTGGATGATATTTTAAGCAGATCAGATGGGGATAAGCTTTTTTCTAATCAACTGATTCGGGATTATCTGCTTGAAAACCCTGAGTTGGAGCAGTATTATAAGTATCAGCCTGACTTGAATTCATTTGAACAAGTAATTAAAGATAAGGGCAAAGAGGAGATTAAAAGGTCCATATTAGTCGATGTTCTGGAGGATCAATATGCCAATATTGAAAATGCTCCAGAAAATGTTCAGTTGCTCAGTAACGAGAATACTTACACCATTGCAACAGGGCATCAACTCTGTTTGTTCACAGGCCCCTTGTATTTCATTTACAAGATTATAACGACTATTAATTTGGCTGAACAGCTGAAAGCAAAATATCCTGGCCAAAATTTTGTTCCTGTTTACTGGATGGCCAGTGAGGATCATGACTTTGAGGAAATAAACCATGCCAATGTGTTTGCCAAGAAATTACTGTGGAACGATTTTCAGGATGGGCCTGTT
>NVRZ01000150.1 GCA_002401055.1 Bacteroidota bacterium | reverse complement strand
TTGTTTCGAATTTTGAAATTGTAACGTGGTTTGGAGCACAAGGTGTTGAGAAAGGGCACCCTATGAATCACGGAGGCGAATGGTCCTTTGACTTTGGTACCGTAAAATATGTAAATGCCGTTCATTCTAGCGTGCTACCAGACGGAACTTACGGTGGAAACCCTGGTGGATTTGTGATTAATGCTGAAGGTGTTAGTTTTTACTATGCCGGAGACACAGCACTGACCTATGACATGAAACTCCTGGGAGATTATGAGAATTTGAATTTCGCCTTTCTGCCAATTGGAGATAATTTCACAATGGGAATAAGTGATGCAGTGATCGCTGCGGATTTTATTAAATGTGACAACATTGTGGCAATGCATTATGATACATTCGGATATATCGAAATAGACAAAGAGCGTGCAAAGAAAGAATTTGCTGATAAGGGCAAAGAATTAAGCATTATTAATATTGGAGAATCAATAGATCTATAAAAAACAAATGAGCAAAATAATAGCAATTGCGAATCAAAAAGGAGGAGTTGGTAAAACAACCACTTCAATCAATTTAGCTGCCAGTCTGGCTGTATTGGAATACAAGACTTTACTCGTGGACGCGGATCCTCAGGCCAACTCAACTTCTGGATTGGGATTTGAGCCGAAGAATATTAAAACGAGCATCTATGAGTGTATCATTAACAATCTGGAGCCAAAGGATGTAATCTTAAAATCCGAGACTCCAAATTTGGACATCATACCTGCTCATATTGATTTGGTAGGAGCTGAAATTGAAATGATCAATCTGCCAAACAGGGAGCACATGATGAAGGAAACACTCGCCAAAGTTCGCGACGAGTATGACTACATTATCATTGATTGCTCACCTTCATTAGGACTTGTTACTATCAACTCACTCACTGCTGCCGACTCTGTAATTGTGCCGGTTCAATGCGAGTATTTCGCTCTTGAAGGACTTGGCAAATTATTGAATACGATCAAAATTATTCAGTCAAGGCTAAACCAAGATTTAGAAATTGAAGGATTCTTACTTACAATGTACGATAGTAGGCTGCGACTTTCCAATCAAATTGTAGAGCAGGTTAAAACGCATTTCCAGCATATGGTGTTTAATACCATCATTCAAAGAAATACACGCTTGGGTGAAGCGCCAAGTTTTGGACAAACTATAATCATGCACGATGCTAGCAGCAAGGGGGCAATCAACTATTTGAACCTTGCAAGAGAGCTAATTCAACGCAATGAAAAAGCGGAAGTTGCTGAGGAAGAAAACGTTGCTGATGTGATTTAAAATAGTTAATATTGGGGTTGTCTAAAATATCAATCACCCCATGTATAATTTATCCCCACACCAGATAAGAATTTACTTATCACTTTGCGTTACGATCGTATTTTTTACTTCAAACCTCTACGGTCAAGCCTCTTTTAAAAAATCTATTGGTGAAACCGATTTTTATAATCGCGGAAATGCCGTTCAACAAACAAAAGATGGCGGTTACGTGGTAGTTGGCAGAACAGTAAGTTTTTCCGGAGGAGGTGTTCAGGCATACCTTGTAAAATCAGATGCTATAGGAAATACACTTTGGACAAAGCAATATGGTGGACGAGGAAGCGAAGAAGGACTTTCACTACGTGAAACAGATGACGGTGGCTTCATTATTACCGGGTATACAAATTCTCATGGTGCTGGAAAGACAGATGTCTACCTCGTAAGAACCAATAGCGAAGGCGATACGCTTTGGACAAGAACTTACGGTGGCGTTGGCTTGGATCAGGGTAATTCTGTCTCGATAACAAAAGACAAGGGTTACATTATTGCTGGAGAAACCTATAGCTTTGGGAAGGGTACTGTGAACGCATACATCATAAAAGTGAAGCCTAATGGAGACACCGCCTGGACCAAAGTTTATGGAGGCAACGGTATTGAGCAGGGAAATTCTGTTCAACAGACTTCAGATGGGGGATACATTATCACTGGCAGAACAAACAGCTTTGGAGCAGGAGATTATGATGTATACCTGATTCGTGCGGATAAAGAGGGCAATAAGATTTGGATGCAAACATTTGGTGGAACGGGCAGCGAAGAAGGTATGTGCGTGGCACAAACTTCAGACGGAGGTTTCATTATAACTGGATATACAGAAAGCTACGGCGCAGGTGGAATTGACGTTTATCTGGTACGCGCTGACAAGGACGGAAACCAAATGTGGACCAAAACCTTTGGAGGCAAAACTGACGACTATGGAATGGGCGTACAACAAACACACGAAGGAGGTTTTGTAATTGCGGGTTATACCAACAGTTTTGGACGTGGAGTAGATGCCTATTTGATACGAACTGATGAAAATGGAAATTTGAAGTGGTCCAACACTTTTGGAGATGATTCTGACGATTACGGAAACTCTGTTGACCAGACAGATGATGGAGGTTTTGTTATTGGTGGGTCTACAGTTATTTCACCTAAGGAAGGTGAAAAATTGGAAAAGACAAAAAACGTTTATCTGATTAAAACGGACGCCACAGGTCACTAGCAGTAGGCCGCCATTTCCCATTTAGGAATTTGATAGACGTTTTGTATTCATTCGTTTTCATTTTATTATCAATAAAAAATCCTGACCTTTATAGTCATGGGGGTAGAAGCATACAACATTCATAATCGTACTTGTTACGGGCTTAAAGGAGTCGAGAATGACTCTGTAGACGCTTTGGTTACAGACCCTCCTTACGGAATCTCCTTTCAAAACAACGATTGGGATAAAAACCTTCCCAACAGCAAAATTTGGGTAAACTCAATTTCTGTGCTTAAACCAGGTGGATTTGGTCTTGTCTTCACATCGATCAAATTGATGCATCGTATTATGGTTCAGCTTGAGGATAGTGGATTCCTTATTAAAGACGTTTTATTTTGGTCCTTCCTCAATGGAATGCCCAAAAGCAGGAATCTGGCAATCGACATCGATAAAGAATTAGGGGTTGAAAGCCGCATGACGGGTGTTTTTCAATATGTACAGGGTTATAAGAAAGGTGGCGCCGATAGTTACAAATCGGACAATATTAAATTTATATACGAGCCCGCTTCAAAGTTAGGCCAGCGATATAAAGGAGCAGGTATATCATTAAAACCAGCTTATGAGCCCATTATCATGATTCAAAAGCCGTTGGAAGAAGGATTGTCCGTGGCTCAAAATATGATCAAGTACGGAACGGGGGCGCTAAATATTGAAGAAACCAGAATACCATATAAGAAGGGTGAACCTAAAGTTGGACACAATCCTCATCCGAAAGGCAGAGTTCCATCCAATATTATTAGAACGCAGGAGTTTGACGACGGCTATGATAAGTTCTTTCTTATCCGAAAGGTTAGACAGAGAAAAGATAAATTCAATCACCACCCAACACTGAAGCCAGTAGATTTAATGGAACACCTGGTAAAACTGGTAAGTTTTGATGATCAGACCGTCCTGGATCCATTTATGGGCAGTGGAAGCACTGGCGTGGCTGCAGTCAACTGTGACAGAAAGTTTATAGGCTACGAGATTGACAAGAGTTATTATAATATCGCGGATACCAGGTTAAGAAAGGACAAACAAATAAATCAAGCAATTAATTATTAGTAAGAGGAATACGAAATGGCGAAAAGAAACGCACTAGGAAAAGGACTCAGCGCATTGCTGGAAAACTACGATACTGACGTTACAACGAAACCAGAGGTAGACACGTCGGGCTTGGTCAATGCCGATAAGGTTGTGGGATCAATTGCGAATTTACCCATTAGCAGTATTGACGCAAACCCATTCCAACCCAGAACAAGATTTGACAGTGAAGCCCTTGAAGATTTGGCGAACTCAATCAGAGAGCATAACCTTATTCAGCCTATAACGGTTAGGAAAATGGGCTATGAAAAATACCAAATAATCTCAGGTGAGAGAAGATTGAAAGCATCGAGTATTGCAGGACTCACAGAAGTTCCCTGTTACATAAGAATTGCAGATGATCAACAAATGTTGGAAATGGCCCTGGTTGAAAATATCCAGAGAGAGGAGTTAAACCCCATCGAGATATCCATCAGCTTTAAAAGGCTTACGGAAGAAGTTGGCCTTTCACAGGAAGAGCTCAGCGAGAAAGTAGGTAAAAACCGAGCTACAATCAGCAATTACTTGAGATTACTAAAACTTCCTTCAGAAGTGCAAATTGGCTTGCGAGATCAGGTAATTCAAATGGGACATGCCCGCGCTATTATAAACATAGAAGACGAGAAGGTGCAGTTGGGTATTTATGAGCAAACTATCAAGAAGGGACTTTCTGTACGTCAAGTGGAAAAGTTGGTCAGATTAGCAGCAAATGAAGAGGGAAGCCTACAAAAGAGAAGTGCCCCCTCTCTCTCTAATGACCACAAGAAGCTTAACTATAAACTATCCACGCATTTTGACACTGAAGTGCTGGTTACAGGATACAATAAGAAAAAGGGAAAGATCGTTATTCCATATGCTTCGGAACAGGAGCTAAGCAGAATATTGGATGTTCTGGATATAGACTAAAATATTACCGATAGATACAACCTTCTTGAAACTCCTGCATTTATTTCTCGCACTCATTGTATTTACCCATTGTTCTGTGGCGCAGCACGTGGACACCTTGCAAGAAGGAACTGTTGTAAAGCACATGCCGGATAAGAAGACCAGGGACAAGCAGGATACAACGAAAACACACTCGCCAAAGGTTGCCTCAATCATGTCGGCTATATTGCCTGGGTTGGGTCAGGCCTACAACAAAAAGTATTGGAAGATTCCCATCATATATGCTGGATTGGCGGGATTAACTTACTCGGTGGTTGAAAACAACAAGAAATACGAACGATTCAGGGAAGCCTTCATTCTACGGGCGGATCTTGATAGCACCACCATTGACATATATGACCAGCAACTCGTGAATGGTGAAGATAAATACTCACAGGCACAACTGGAGTACTTTAAGAACCTATACCACCGAAGGCGAGATTTATCAATCATCTTTACAGGAGTTCTATATCTGCTAAATGTTATTGACGCCGCAGTAGACGCACATTTCTTTACCTACGACATCAGTGATGACCTCTCTCTTAACTTTCAACCGGAGTATCATTGGATGGGTTATTCAGCTGATCCATACATAGGAGGTAGATTATCCCTAAAGTTGTAATTTTATCCGATTTTAATTGCTTATCCTCTACAAATAGCCCCATGAATATTGCTTTAATCGGATACGGAAAGATGGGAAAGGAAATAGAGGCAATTGCCACTGCCAGAAATCATACGATCGGATTAAAACTCGATTCTTCAAATACAATTGCTAACGCTGATCTATCCAATTTAGATGTAGCAATAGATTTTAGCACCCCAAACAGCGCCGTGGATAATATAAAAGCCTGCTTAAGCGTTAAGCTTCCAATAATCGTTGGAACAACAGGTTGGATGGACAATTTTGAAGAAGTAAAAAACACATGTATCTCAACTCAGAGTGCCTTGTTTTATGCATCAAATTTTAGCCTGGGTGTCAATATTATGTTTAACATGAATGGGAAACTGGCAAGACTAATGAATCCACACGCTTTGTACAATGTAAGCATTGAGGAAATCCATCACACCGAAAAAATTGACTCGCCAAGTGGCACGGCAATATCCCTGGCAGAGGGCATTACAAACAATTTAGACGCCAAATCTAAATGGGTAAATCAAGTTACTACAGATGAGGGAACAATCTCAATACTTTCCCGTCGGGAAGGAAATGTACCTGGAACTCACAGTGTGGTATATGAATCAAGTGTAGATAGTATAGAAATTAAACACACAGCAAAAGGAAGAGCTGGGTTTGCCATTGGAGCTGTTGTTGCCGCTGAATGGCTACAGGGGAAACAGGGAGTTTTCACCATGGCTGACTTATTAAAAAACTAAAAGACAAAAATGTTAGAGAAGTTTAAGAGTTTAGATAAAAGAGTAAGGGCGATGATAATCACGACCTTATTCCTGGTGTTAATCTGTTTTTTCCCGTTGGCAATAACAAAGATGAGCATGAGCACTGCATGGGTTCTCTTTTTTATTGGAGAATCATTGGGATATCTATTGATTTTAACTTCATTTAAAACTGAAGGTGCCAAAAAAAAGGGGGTATTTCGGGAGTGGATAGATGCTGTTGTATTCGCTGTAGTTGCCGCAACTCTGATTCGGATGTTCTTTATTGAAGCATTTACAATACCCACTCCGTCAATGGAAAAATCACTGCTGGTGGGTGACTTTTTGTTCGTGAGCAAGGTAAGCTACGGACCAAGAATTCCAAACACTCCACTTTCTTTTCCCTTTGCCCATCATACACTTCCACTTACGGAAAGCACGAAGTCTTATCTTGAATGGATAAGTTTACCCTATTTCAGAATACCTGGTTTTGGTAAGATTGAAAATAACGATGTAGTAGTGTTTAATTACCCAATGGAGGGTTTCAGGCCTGTGGATAAGAGAGAAAACTATATTAAGCGATGCGTAGGAATTCCGGGTGATGAGCTGCAAGTGATAAATAAAACGCTGCATATAAATGGCGAAAAAGCTGAAATTAAGGATGGAATGCAGTACTCCTATCACGTTAGAACAGATGGAAACACATTAAATCCTAAAGTATTGGAAAAGATGGATGTTACCGAAGGTGGGCTTGTTTCCACTCAGGGAGACTACCGTTTTTCGCTCACTGCTGCGAATGCAGAAAAGATGAATGATTTTAGCACTGTGAAAGAAGTAAAACCAATATGCGATCCTGAAAACAGCTATGCCTCTTATATTTTCCCGGCCGACTCAAACTTCAGGTTTAATAAGGACAATTTTGGACCGATTACTATACCGAAAAAAGGGGAAACCGTTGAACTAAATACTAGAAATATCGCCCTGTACGAAAGATTGATTACCATTTATGAAGGAAATGAGCTAGAAGTAGCTGATGGTAAAATCCTGATTAATGGAGAAGAGCGAGATTCGTACACATTTGGGATGGACTATTACTTTATGATGGGCGACAACCGTGACAACTCTGCAGACTCCCGATTTTGGGGCTTCGTACCTGAGGACCACATAGTAGGGAAGGCAGTATTTATCTGGTTTTCGATTGACCAAAACAAGACCTGGTTTTCAAAAATCAGATGGAGCCGGCTTTTCTCGACCATAAAATAGATTTCAGGAAAAAGTATCATCTGTGACGGGTCATCAACGAATTATGAATTAATACGATGTGCGAATCATAGTTGCGAAGAATTAGGAATTCCGCTTCGCTCCATTTCGTTATTCGTTGATTTCACACAAGCTCACCTTATAAGAGGATGGAATTAAAAGAACAGGTTCAATCTGAATCCATATTTATTCCTGTC
>NVRZ01000149.1 GCA_002401055.1 Bacteroidota bacterium | reverse complement strand
TAAAGAAGACGCGAAGAAGGGGGGCGATCCTTGAGAGGCTAAAGTCCATAAAGCCAGGTGTTAGAGGGCGTATTGCTAAAATTTGGTATCGCAAAAGCGAGAGCTTTCTATCTGCAAGAAAACTCACACTTTCAACAGGGCGTCTTGGCGTCTCGGCGGCATTGTGGCAAGTTGATGATGAAGAGGGCCAGATGCGAATGGATGAATTTCTCAATATTCTGGAGGCCGTTTCACCGGAGGCGAGAATTATTGACGCATTGCCATTCTACTATCGACAGCTTTTCATTGGCAAACAGAATGTTGACCGCGCCTTCTGGACCGGTCGCCAGACGGCTCTTGCTGATGCAGAAAAAGCCGTAAAATGGTTTAGACTGGGTTTAACACGAAAGGATATTTTTGGATCTGGAGGGCTATTGATAGCTGGAGAGCAAAACTCTGGAAAAACTTACCTCTCTCAATACATAGCTGGGAAGTTCTTTGATAAAAAGAAGATATATCAGATCAATGCACCAGACGTTGGCTCCATAAACATCGACGATTTTGAGGATGCTGTTGTAAAGGCACTGAATCCCGACCAAGCCAATATTGAATCTGACGTAGAGCCTAAAACTTTGTCTACGCTTAGCCCTGAGAGTGTTTTTATTATCAATGACCTGGAGCTCTGGTGGGAGAGAAGCGACAGCGGATTGACGGTTATTAAGCAAATACTGCGAATGATTAATAAGTACAGCAACAAATACTTTTTTATTGTCAATATTAATATCTACAGTTACCGCTATATCAACAGATTTGTGCCCTTGGAGAAAGTGTTTCTCAAGATTCTCGACTGTGAGCCATTTAACGCTGAGGAACTGAAGGACATCATCTTGTTCAGACACAAGTCGACGGGATTGAAGTACAAGCTTAAAAACCATCGTGAGGACGACATGTCTGTTTGGCGTCAAGCGCAACTGTTTTCGAAGTACTTCAACTACTCAAAAGGTAACATCGGAGTGGCCCTACAGGCATGGGTAGGAAATATTGAAAGCGTAAACGTGGTTGATAAATCAGGCGATATTTCATTTAGAAAGGACAGCGGACGAATCATTATCAAGGAACCAAAAATCCCGGATTTGTCGCGCCTTAAGTACATGGACCCAGACTGGTTATTGATAATTCTGCAATTTATTCTTCACAAGCGACTCTCCGTAGAAAAGATTGCCCGTATTTCTGCTGATAGCAGCAATGATCTCAAGAGGCATTTACGTGATATGATTAGGGTAGGGGTAATTGTTAAAACTCAAAAGATAAGGCCAGTACGGTCGGTTGACGAGCAATCTGAAACGGAGAGCGAGGAACCTATATTCGAACTCAACTCATTTTTGAGGCCACATCTGGTAAATGAAATGGTTGAGAGGAACATATTGTAACGGCACGGCCAATAACCATTGTGAGCATATTGTTGCTATCGTCTCGGTTATGAGCCGTGCCGCATTGTTTTATTACCGTTAAGATACAAAACACTTTTGTTAAGTATCCTGGCGTGGCATGGCGTCATAACCATTGTTGTAAGTAGTTGCCCGCGTGTCATCCTTTGCCAACGATTGGAACGCTTACCCCGGCATATATACCCCAATTCCAAAACCGCAAATCAGTTTTAACCCCTGAATATACTCGAAAGTTGAGAAAGTCATTTTCGACAAGATAGTAGACATTCAAGCTTAGATCGATTTCTAATTGCCATGGGGAACCCCAAAATGGATTATTCAGGCCATATGAGACTGTAGTGTTGGACTCTCCGGTATAACTTGTCTTTTTTAAGCGGTTATATTGGGCAATTAAAGGCATTAGTCCTCCTACCAACGTGAATTTTCTTAATTTAAATCCAATGGATATCGGAATGGTCAGTAAAAGATTTACAGTCTCATATTTTACAATTGACTTGTCAAAAACGGATGTCCATTCATCCCATTGTACACTGTTAATTGATGTCGTATCGCTTTCCATCTTGTTTGATGTCCATTGTAACGAGAGTCCAGACCTGAGAACAAGATTTTTATTAAAGAGATAATCAAAGGATAGATTTAATAATGTACCTCTTGATGGATACATGTTAAAGCCCCAATATTGAAAAGCCACGTTGTGTTGCCCAGATGGCGCAAAACCAATGTCCTTTTTCGTAGGTGGCAGAGAGCTGTAGAGTCCAGCTTCTATGGAGAACTCGTGTCTTTTAGTCTTGACCGAATCTGTACTTTCAAATAGCCCTATAGCCAGCAACTGACCAGACAGGAGTAGGAGAACAATGAGGGATATGACTTTTGTTTGCATGTCGGACTTCTTTAGACATAACGAAATCCTGCAGTTATTCTTGTGTTGGGCAATTACATACAACTTTTTGTCCAGGCTATAATATCCTCGATAACATCCAAGAAATGGGCTCCCGTTCGGCGGTCTGGAACTCCGTTTGCTAGCTCAAAAAAATTATGATTTAATCCAATATATGGTACTACCGTCAGATTAGTTTTCCCTTTTTTAATGAATTTAAGTGGTAACAGGTCACAGTTTTCCGCAATAAGATCCTCTGTACCATATCCAATATAAATTGGAATATCAATTTGAAGCAGATATTGAGTGTAATCGATTGAAAAGCTTGTCCAAGCATTATGGCCATTTTCGTAATCATGTGGGTTTTGGTTGATGTCTTTCCACCTCTTATAATGAGTTTCGATATTATCCTTGTATTCCTCTCCAGTTATCTGCCCAGATTTTAAATTATGACGCTCTTGTCTGATGTATTGATCAAAGCGCCCAAACGCATTAAACCCAAGTAAGGAGACGGATGTAACCTTCATATTTTGAGAGGCTACAACCGTAGCGACTTTAGCCCCTTGTGAATGTCCGATTATATGAAGTTCGTCCTTTAACGCCCAATCTCTTCTCAAAATGTCCGAGATAACCGCATTGGCCCGGTTCACATAGTTTTCAAGATAATTGTTCTTAAGATATTGTTTGGTGAATGAATACTCAACTGCCGTATCTGTAACATAACTGTATTGACGATTCAAATGATCTTCGCCTACGATAATCGGTGTGTTGGGCATGGAAATTTCTATCAGATTGTACTTATCAATTATTTCTTTGAAATCAAAGGGTATGTTAATGTGTTTGAAGCTCCCCATATCAAAAACCAGAGGTGCAGGGAGAGAGCCTTGCAGAAATAAAATTGTTGGTTTAGCTACAAGGGTATCTAAACCAATTTTACAGTATTCGATAGTGTCGGTTTCCGTGTAAATTGCAAAGCGGTAGATGTCAACATCTTCAACTTGAACTGGACCTGAGGTCTTCACCTCACTCATTACTGCGCCGTTTTGCTCAGTAATTTGATCACCGTTACACGCTAAGAGCATCAACGTTAATATGAGAGTCCAGTTTTTCAATTTGCAATGTAAGCTAACTCAATGCTAAACCACAATAATGAATTGTGGCCGTTCTTAGGCTGCGTTTTGCTCTATGGTAGCAATTCCATCCAACTCCTTCTTTTTATTTAATTCTTCTTCCTCAATGTCGTAGTCGTCTTGTAGGCCTAACCAGAATTTAGCGGAGTTGCCAAAATAACGACTTAACCTCAAAGCGGTATCCGCAGTAATTCTTCTGCGTCCCTTCACTATTTCACTAACTCTTGTCTGAGGAATAAAAGTATCTTTTGAAAGCCTGTATGCTGTGATGCCTAATGGTTTTAGGAATTCCTCCAACAGAATTTCACCAGGATGTATATTATTCAAGTTATTCATGGTCCTTAGATTTAATGATAGTCAATGATTTCAGTGTCAAAACAATTTCCACTCTTCCATATGAACATAATTCTCCATTGTTTATTGATGCGAATGCTATGATACTTTTTCAACTTACCACCTAATTTTTCCAATCTATTCGAAGGAGGAACTTTAAGGTCTTGAATATCTTGGGAGTTATTGAGCATTCTCAATTTTCTCCTGCCAATGTTCTGAATATCGTTTGGCAATTTTTTTGATCTCACCCCATTCCAGACCTTTTCCGTTTCCTTATTCCCAAAAGACTTGATCATAGTTCTCTCTAGCGTTACTAACGTTAAAAGTAATTAAAAAGTTACAGTGAATGAAATCAAAAAGTAGCTTAACTTGGATTAAGCCAATAAAGGTTCAAAGATCTAATACTGCTCCTTTTCGTTGGGAAAATCTTCCGACTTCACGTCGTTAATGTAAGCGGATACTGCACCTTTAATATCTTCATACATATTTGCGTATCGCCTGAGGAACCGAGGGCTAAACTCCTTGTTGATTCCCAGCATATCGTGCAAGACAAGGACCTGTCCGTCAACTCCGCTTCCTGCGCCTATGCCAATGGTAGGAATATCGATCGATTTCGTAGCCTTTGCAGCGAGTTTGGCTGGAATCTTTTCTAATACCAGTGAAAAGCACCCTATGTCTTCGAGCAACTTAACGTCTTCCAATAACTGTTTTGCTTCCTCTTTCTCTTTGGCCCTTACTACGTAAGTTCCAAACTTGTAAATTGATTGTGGCGTTAATCCCAAGTGGCCCATGACCGGAATACCAGCTGATAAGATACGCTCTGTAGATTCTTTTATTTGCACACCACCTTCCAGCTTCACAGCATGAGCTTCTGATTCTTTCATTATTCTTATGGCGGATTCCAGAGCAATTTTAGAGTTACCCTGATAAAATCCAAAAGGCAGATCCACTACTACAAGTGCCCTGTCAACAGCTCTTATAACGGCGCTGGCATGATCAATTATTTGATCGAGTGTAATAGGTAGAGTTGTCTCATAACCGTGCATAACATTGGCAGCAGAATCTCCAACCAATATTACATCAACCCCGGCATCATCAATTATTCCAGCCAAGGAGTAGTCGTATGCGGTGAGCATAGATATTTTCTCTCCCTTGCGCTTCATTTCCTGAAGAACATGTGTGGTTATCTTTTTGGCTTCCTTTTGTATACTCATTTTGTCTGTTTCCTGATATGAGAATTGCGAATTTACAAATAAATAATGCCAGATGTATTTTTTAACAAGAGTTTGAGTTAAGAAGGCTAGGACTATTATTCATCGATAAATGGTAGATTTGCGTTCCGTTGCTAATCGGATCAAGAATAAAATGAAAAAACTCTTACTTCTTACTGCAGTTGTCGCCATGGTTTTTCAGGGGTGCGAAACAGATTTTGATGTGAATGCACCGTGGAAAGATGTAGCAGTTGTCTATGGGGTATTGGACCAATCAGACTCCACACATTTCATTAAAATTAACAAAGCGTTTTTAGGAGAAGTTGACGTTTATACACTTGCGCAGATAAGGGATTCCTCAGAATATGATCCAGCTGACATTGATGTAACTATTGAGGAACGTGATGAAATTGGAACAGTGATAAATGTGTGGCCTGTTAAATACTTGACGGATTCAAAAAAAGTAGGTGGAACATTTTATGCTCCGGATCAAACATTGTATTATTTTGATAATATTCTTGATCCTTCGATGGATTACAAGTTGGTCATCAATAACAATAAATCTGGGAAAGTTGTTTCCGCGATTACACCGTTAGTATCTGATTTTTCATTTCAACCGGCTAGTTACTGGCAGAACACAAGCCAGGTAAAAGTAGGATTTTACAAGGATAACAATTACCAAGTGTTTTCAAGGGCCAAATGGCTCACAGCAGAGAATGGAAGAAGATACCAGCTTACTTTGAGGTTCCATTACCGTGAGGTTCGTTTAGGAGTGCCTAATCCAGATACTTTGGATTTGCATATTGATTGGCAATTTGGATCTATTACCTCGGTTAAATTGTCTGGTGGGCAAGAAATTGGCGTGGACATCAAGGGTGAAGACTTTTATCAATTTGTTGCTAATAATATTGAACCAGCATCGGTAAATAATGTTGAAAGATATATTGGAACTTTAGACTTCATAGTGGACGTAGGTGGTGAAGACTTACACACTTACATTGAAGTGAATGAACCCAGCACGGGAATTGTTCAGGAGAGGCCTGAATACAGCAACATTACAGATGCCAATGGCAACTATGAGATTGGTATTTTCTCTTGTCGGCACACAGTTAGTAAAATTGGTGCTTCGTTGAGTACTTCTGGAAATCCTTATAACTCTAAAACGGAGCTTTGTTCGGGTCAGTATACATATTTGCTCGGTTTTGTTAACCCAGGTACCTGCAATTAGATCCTTGCGAGTTCATTCATAGTCTTGTTCTATTTCCTTGAGATTTATTACCATTTTGTCAATCTGGCATAGAATTACTAGATTGAATTTACTTCCTATCTGGTAGGTGTGCCATTTTTGCAGTTATATTCTATTTCTATTAATTGGCATAGTCATTGACTATACAGAACGTGAACAAGAATAGAATAAGATTAAAAATTAAGTTATGAGTAAAATAATAGGAATTGATCTGGGAACTACCAACTCATGTGTTGCAGTTATGGAAGGAAATGAGCCCGTAGTAATCCCAAATAGCGAAGGAAAGAGAACTACTCCTTCAATTGTTGCATTCGTAGAGAAGAACGAAAGAAAGGTGGGAGATCCTGCAAAGAGGCAGGCAATAACCAATCCTGAAAAGACAATTTATTCTATCAAGCGATTCATGGGAGAATCTTTTGATAATGTTTCAAGAGAGATAAAGCGTGTGCCTTATAAGGTTGTAAAAGGGGATGGTAATACGGCAAGGGTTGAAATAGACGATAGACAATACTCGCCACAAGAGATTTCGGCAATGATCCTTCAGAAGATGAAGAAAACAGCTGAAGATTACCTTGGGCATGAAGTTACCGAAGCGGTTGTAACTGTTCCGGCTTACTTTAACGATTCTCAGCGTCAGGCAACGAAAGAAGCTGGTGAAATCGCTGGTTTAGATGTAAAGAGAATCATCAATGAACCAACTGCTGCAGCACTTGCATATGGATTGGACAAAAAAGGAGAAGATCTTAAGATCGCGGTGTTTGACCTTGGCGGTGGAACATTTGACGTATCGATTATGGAATTGGGAGATGGCGTATTTGAAGTAAAATCAACCAATGGCGATACGCACTTGGGAGGTGATGACTTTGATGAGATGATCATCGATTGGTTGGCAGAAGAGTTTCTAAAAGATGAGAACATTGATTTGAGAAAGGATCCAATGGCATTACAACGCTTGAAGGAAGCATCGGAAAAGGCCAAGATTGAATTATCAAGCTCAACTGAAACTGAGATTAACTTGCCTTATATCATGCCTGTTGATGGCGTTCCTAAGCATTTGGTTAAGAAATTAACGAGAGCTCACTTTGAGCAGCTTTGTGATAGCCTCATTCAAAGAACATTGGGGCCATGCAAAAAAGCAATGGAGGATGCAGGATTAAAGACTTCTGATATTACAGAAGTTCTTCTTGTAGGTGGATACACAAGAATGCCTGCTATTCAGGCGATTG
>NVRZ01000148.1 GCA_002401055.1 Bacteroidota bacterium | reverse complement strand
TTTGACTGCTTTTTAGGGAATTCAAGCATTTTGAATTCTGGGATTGACTCTCCGGCAATCCCTTTTATACTGCCATAAAAATCAATTGAATTAGTGAGAATTTGGTCAAGCTGTTTCTCTCTCTGTTTCCAGAGCTTTTGCAGTTTGAGTTTTTCACCTGCGTGTGAATTTTGAAGCTCTCTAAAGCCGTCGATAATGGCGCCAAAGGTTCCCGCGAATTCCTGGCTACTGAGGTAATCGTATAATCTCTCCATTTTTGATTCCTTCCCGTTTTGGATAATGGTGGCCCCGTGAAGCTTTAAAAGAGCAAAGCGAAGCATCATAGACAGTTCTTTGACATCAGTGTACGCACAGACCCAGATACCATCCACCACGCCATATCGCTCAATTTCTTTGGGCAAAACACTAGTTACTAGAACCATTAAATCAGCTTTGACCACTAGATTATCTCCTTTTAATTTATTTAGCCAAGAGGCGGAATAGGTTTTGGTTCTTTTCGATTCATATAGAATCTTTCCGCAATCCTGACCTCGCTTATTGCGTATTTGCTGAATGGTGTCCGCCCCGCCCTGACCCTTTTTTACCTCTGTTATCTCATCAAGCGGATACAGGTCTTTTAACATCTCTTCCAATGCCAATTCCTGGATTTCTCCTTGTAATTGCATGCTCCCCTGCTCAGCCTGCCTCTTAGCTTCATCCAGCTTATTTGTAAGGTCAGAGATGACCTTCTCCCGCTCTTTGAGCTTTAAGCTATTGGCTTCATCTGCTTGTTCTTTGATTGCTATTCGCTCCTCACCTAATCGCTGGGTGAACTCTTGCTCTTTTTCAAGAGTAATCTTGGAGCTAAGTTCACCCTTCTCCCTTTTCGCCTTTTCTAACTTAGCTTTAAGGTTATTCATCTCCGTTAGTTGAGATGATTTTTCATTGAGCTCTGCCTGCAACTCTTTCACCTGACCGCTGGTTTCACTAAGAATCTGTTTTCTTAATTGCTCCTTGGTCTCCTTCTGCTTTTGCTGGTATTCGCTTTCCAGGTCGTGTCTAATAGAATCAACAACTTGATGGGTCATTAACTCATCTAAGTTGATTTTGCTCTTGCATTCGGGACAGATGACTGTCTGCTGTTTTGTTTTCATCCTTACACTGTTTTTAAAGTTGTACAATAGCCCACATAGTGCGAGCGTTGATTCTCAGTTTGTACAATCTCAACAGTGCTTGAGATTGGAATAAAATGGTTGGGGAAAACTTAGCGCTATCGCGCTGAATGTGGGACTCTATACGTAAACCGAACCTAAAAGGTTCGCTTTATTGCAATATTTTTTATACATTTACATAGTTTAATCTGGTGGAACTTCCTAATTTTATTTTCAATGAACGATGAACAATACCTAAAACTGCTGGGCGAAAGGATTGTAAAACTTAGAAAGAAACAAGGCTTAAAACAGCTTGAGTTGGCGGCAAATCTTGGAATAAGCAGAACCCATATGCGACGTATAGAAAAGGGTGGGGTCAACTGTGGAATCAATAATTTGAGGGAAATTGCCCAACAATTGGGGATTTCTATGAGTGAACTGGTGGATGCTGGGAAATGATAACTTGGTCCGTTCATCAAAACATAGCTAAGAAATGAAGAAAATTAGGACGTTGCCCAAGATTCAGAGGAAGGCGCTAAAACATATGGTTCTTTACGATGTTAAACGCCCTTGTGAATTATCTTTCAATTTGCTTGTACAACGATTTGATTATACAAAATACCAGGAAGAAGATATAAAACAGGCCCTTCTAGCATTAATTGAAAACGAGTTTATCATTGTTAATGATGATGGCAAATATACGTTCACGCGAGAACAGTTTTTAAATACCAGGTCTCATTTTCAAATTCAGGTGTATTTCCAGTCTCCAGTGGCCTGGTCAATTATTCCATTGACCGCAGCAGCATTTGCGTTCATAATGGCAGCAAGTACTCTGATTGATAGGTTCGACACAGCCTCAGACATAAAAGCGGTGACAGGCATTGTGGAGAAGGGGCTCGAAAATTTAATAATTACCGAACCGCCTCTAGGTTTCGAACAACTGGTGAACTTAGATGAGTTGCCAGATGATTCATTGATTCTAAAAGAGTTATGGAGGCATAAAGAGCAAATGAGCACGATTTCCAAGAATTTGGAGGCTATTAATACAATGATTAGTGATAATCCTACTAAAGTTATTGAATTAAATAAGCTGCAGGGAGCTGTTAAGATTTTGGAAAAAAAACTTGATGCATCCAATGAGTCATTGAAGCGAGAAATAGATAAAATCTCATCTTATAATAATACCATCATAATCTTCATGATATCATTTATTGCTTTTATGGGAATTGGTCTCTTCAATATATACAAGCAGAAGAGAGAACCATAGGCAATTAGAGTCTTAGCGAATGAGCCAGCGGACTCGATAAATTAGTCTGTCTGCCATGACTTCTGAATTCCCTCTAGTAGTTCTTTTAAGTCCTTTGGAACCATACCAGTTCTCTTTAAACTCATTATTAAAGGGCCGTACGTAATGGTTCTGGGCGCATTGATTGAATCGTTAAAGGCCACTTTTAAACTTTTCCCCCTACTCTCTATCAGCCATTTAGGGTATTTTAATTTTTTACCGTTAATAAACTCCACGGTTTCAAGTGTGTAAAGTTCCTGAACCGCCGCATCCACTTGCGCGGTATCATATGAGGGATTTTTTCCCTTAACGGCACCTTCTAGATAGTTGGTTACTTTATCCTTGCAATTATTAATAATGGTATCGGCAATAGTTTGCAAATCATTTTCTTCAAGCTCCTTGATTTTATGTTCTTCAGCAACTCCCAAGTCTATACCTGGGATTTCTGGTTTTTTCGAAGGGTGGTTTATCAATGCGCCATAAATAACTATCGGGTCAACTAAATAGTTCTCAATACTGTATCGGCTTAAAACATGAACTCCATCAGAGGGCGTAGCACCACTATCTTTATCAATCAATCCCTGAATGACATCACTAAAGCGTACAAATCGGTCAGTCCAGGTTTTTACAGCATCTTTTCCACCAGGGGTATCCGCCTTGCGATTGGAGGCAGGAACAAAAACAAGTGGGATGCTTTTATCCAGCTGTTCTTCTGAAATTAAGACGTTATAGACTTCAGTATAAAAAGTCACATCGTCTTCATCCTCAACAAAAATGTACTTGGTCGCGGGCGTAACAATGGTCAGTCCATCGGTTAATAGCGCAATCATCTTGGATTTAGAGGCTATGGGCTTAATCTCTGTAGGCTGTTTTGTCATTTCAAATATCTGACATCCAGGCAAATCTGTTGGAGCCAAAGCCACGGTGTTTGGGTCGTGCGTTGTCATTATAACCTTGACCTTATGTTTTTGAACAAGAATCTTATAAACCACATCAAAAAACTGAGATGTCATGGAGGGGTGCAAATGCGCATCAGGTTCGTCCAAAATCATGAGCTTAGGGAATGATTTATATTCATCTGATTTATATTGCAAAAATGCAAGTGACATCAACATATTTTCACCCGAAGAAAGCTCATTGAAATCAATTATTGCTCCCGTATTTTTCTCCACGAGATGAAGATTGAAGGTTGTCCCGTGGTGAGTTGCATCCAAAATATTGATATCAGACGGATTGTTCGCTTTATAAGGAAGTTTCAAAATATCAAAAATGAAGTTTAAGGTATCCCAAGGTGGTGGTCCAAGTTTTTCTATTTCTTCTTGAGAGGCATTTTCAATTTCTGCCTTTTTAAGGTTAAAATGATAATTATAAAAAATAACGGCTAATTCGAAGTTTGTAAAGGTGTTATCTGATACAAGAATATCCGAATTGAAGTTATCATGAATATCTTTCAGCGTTAATTCGTCTCGACTCTTGCCTGTGATTCTTTCAAGCTTTACAATAATCGCCTCAGAATTGTACTTGACCCCTGCTATAGTCTGATTTCGATTTTCTGTCTTCGGTTCCGTCGTATACTGAAGTAGCTTTTCAGCGAACATATGAAAATCCGTAGAGCCAAAAGTTATACTGTTTCTTAACGCTCCTAAGCTGGTCCAATAGAGGATTTCTTCAGTTTTGTAAGGAACATCATTTAACACAATTTCAATTTTGTTATTCGTGTCCCTTATATTACTTTTTGGCTCCTCCACATGGGATACCCCACGCTCTCTATTAGCGATAGATTGGTGCAATACTCTCAGAAATTGAGTTTTACCAGAGCCATTGAGACCAGTTATTATTGATAATTCAGGGATATCTTTCCATTCAAAGTCACCTAAACATCCATATTTACCTTTTCCTAGAATATCCATCTTAATACGTTTAGTTTCTTATTATATCTAGTAATAAATATCTAAAATTACAAAACATCGTAACTTCCAATCAGTAAAAGCTATGATATGATTACAACCCCAACAGTTTTTATCCTTGGTGCAGGGGCAAGCCATGATTATGGATTTCCTTTAGGATACGAATTATATAAAATTGCGTGTGCACAATTGCAATCAAATAAAAATGGCTGGAAGAATCTGCGTTCGCTAGGCTTCCTCGAAGAGGAAATAAGTGATTTTAGCCTGAAGTTATATCTATCTGAATTGGAATCAATAGACACTTTTGTTAATTATAATACGAAATATGAACGGATTGGGAAAGCTATAACCGCATCGATATTGATGGCATATGAAAACGAGGGGAAATTGATAAACAAAGAGATAGACAGTTGGTATAGATATTTATGGAATAAAATGCGAACAGACACACTTTCGCAATTTGCCGAAAACCATGTTGCATTTATAACCTTTAATTATGACCGTTCATTGGAACATTACTTGTTCATTGTGCTGAAATACACCTTTAGTCGGGAGAACGAAGAGATTATTGAAGTGCTAAACAAAATTCCAATTATTCATGTCTATGGACAATTAGGCAATTTACCTTGGCAAGATGAAAATGGTAGAACTTATTCATCGCCTAACCAATCTCAAATGACAGAGGAAATTCGAAAGTGTATGTCAATGATAGAATTGGTTTATGGTTCAAGAGAAGTCTCACCGAAATTTCGTGAAGCTATAGAATTGCTCCAGTGGGCAGAGAGAGGATATTTTTTAGGCTTTGGGTATGACGATATAAACCTAAGGAATTTGAATATCACAGGTTATGATGAAAGTGTAATTGGGAATTCATTCAAATTATCAGGCACTCGGATTGGATTAAGTGACAAGGAAATTGAAATAATAAATAAGAAATATCGTATGAGGATTGAAGAGATGGAAAGTAGAAGTATATATAACTATTTAAAAGAAGAAGTTGAGTTATAAGGCTATAAGGCACCGAGTAGGGCTTCTCCTTACTAAAGTTTAATAAATCTCTGATTTACAACTTTACAACGGCAATATTCTTTGAATTTTTGTCTATTTATTGAAAAGAAGAGGAGCCAATATCATAGCTTCATTAATAACGATTTTGTAACTTTATCCGTCAAAATTATTCTGAACAATGGCAAAAAAAATAGTCCAAACTAAAAATCCGCGCTCTGGTAGATATGTGAAAATTGACCGGGAGAAAGGTGTTATTCTATCCAATAAATCTTCTAAGGGACCCTATAAGGGTATTCCAATAATCAGGAAAAAGAAGAAATGATTCTGTACAATCCTGTTGACGCAGATATATTTTCGAAAAATATTAAACTGCAACCAAGAACCTGTTTTGTTATGACAAAGCTGGGAGAGCCTGTTCCCCAGGAAATTATAAACACACGAAAAACTCTTTCGAAATACCTAAAACAGAGAGGCATAAATGAAATCGATGCCTTTAGTGGAGTTACGGGTAAAGATATGTTGCTGAAAATTTATGAAATGATAGTTTCAGCGCCCTTAGGTATAGGCATAATTGCAAAAGCTTCAAAGAATTTCTCTAGTTCGACTACCTCCAACATTTTTTATGAACTTGGGTTGATGCAGGCATTGGGAAAAGAAACATTGGTTATAAAAACACCGGGCAGCGTAGTACCCACAGATTTAGTAAGAACTGAGTACATTGAATATTCCAGAGGATTTAAAAAGAAGATTAATCAATACCTTGATACCATGTTTGACCAGGCCGAGCATTATGCTACGTTGGCAGGGCAATTCAACAAGAATCCGCTACACGCTATTGACTACTATAGAAGAGCTTATTTAATTACTGGAGAGCAAGATTATAAGGACGAGGCCAAAAACATCTTTATCAAGAACATTAAATCGTTTGATGTGCAAACAGCAGCCTATATAGAGAACTTTGTAAATTCTTGATTCCCTTTTACTGCTTGATAAACTTCTGATTCACCGATGTATTTTCTCCCCTTACATTTATAAAATAGGCCCCAGGAACAAGCGAAGAAACATCAATGCTGAATTTATCTTCGCCCGTATAATTTTGTTCCACCAGTTTTTCGCCCAAGAGATTATAGATGAGGCAAACACCTTCTCTGGTATTTATGTCAAATGTTATTGAACCTTGTGTTGGGTTTGGATATACATTCAGCTCATTGCTTATTTGTATATCGTTTATCCCGACATTAAGGGTATAAACACATTTTTCGTCATATACCCATTGGGTGCCATCCCATTCTTCATATAATTCTTCGGCATAATTACCACTACCATCATAAATGAAGGTGGACCTACTGTCATCCACCCACCCGGTTCCATCCCATGTCTGGCCTATTCTCTCTGTCTCGTTTCCATTTCCATCATAGGTATAAATGTACTTACGGTTGTTCACCCATTGTATGCCATCCCAAGTCTGAAATACATAATCTGTCCGATTTCCATTCCCATCATATGAAAAAATGTAATTATAGTTATTTATCCATTGTGCTCCAATCCATGATTGGTGGAGCCGTCCCACCATGTTATTATTCCCATCATAAGTATATGTACGCTTGTCGCTATTCCCCCATTGAATACCATTCCACCCCTGAGATAAAAATTCTGTCATATTTCCATTCAAATCATATAAATAAGTGTATTGACTGGAGTTCACCCACTGTGCTCCATCCCAGGTCTCAAACAATTCATCTGTTACGTTTGTATCTACGTAAGAGTAAGTGTAATTATAGCTATTCACCCATTGTGTTCCACTCCATGATTGCTGGACCTTTCCCACCATGTTATTATTCCCATCATAGGAATAATCAAATAATACATTGTATTCCCATTGTATCCCATTCCATATCTCCCATAACTCTGAAGTAAGATTCCCTAATGGGTCATATAGGTAGGTGAATTTACGGTAAGTCACCCACTGAGTTGTATCCCAGTCGTAGTTCAGTTTTTCTACAATGTTTCCATCAACATCATAAGTCCATGAGACTTTATCCAACTCTACCCATTGGCTGCCATCCCAATCATAGCAGATTACTTCTGTGATTTCAACCTGAGCAACTGAATTTTCATAATCCTTACCCAACCCGTTAGGAGGGTTTTCAACAGTGATTATTTGCCCC